>NZ_JAOQKD010000024.1:12797-39944 GCF_025567065.1 Megasphaera stantonii | reverse complement strand
TGCAGAACTAAATCGCCGTCCCCGAAAATGTTTAGGATACAAAACGCCATACGAAGTACATTACTCTAAAAAGTTGCACTTAGCTTGACAATTCGCCATATAAAAAATAATTTGTACGATGGTTTATTTGCTGATGCGACGCAGTGCTTCAAGTGCTGCGTCTATTTCTGTTAGCGTATTATAGTGACTAAAGGAAAATCGAATTGTTCCATTGGGATATGTTCCTAAGGTCTTGTGTGCTACTGGAGCGCAGTGTAGGCCTACGCGGGTTAAGATACCGTATTCAGATTCTAACTGGAATGCAACCTCGGCGTTGTCTTTTTTCGTCGACGTAATAGATACGACGGCTGTACGGTTTGTACAGTCTGATTTACCTGTGACGTGCAGTGTATCGGATAATGTGGATAAACCTTTCAAGAAGTGACTTGTCAGGTCTAGCTCTTTTTTATATATCGTCGCAGTTCCTTTTTCTTTCAAGTAACGTAGTGCGGCGTGAAGACCAATAATTCCAGGTAGATTTAATGTTCCGGCTTCAAACTTATCAGGAAGAAATTCCGGCATTGTTTCTAAATGAGACACGCTGCCAGTTCCTCCACAAATTAAAGGAAGCATGGTATCGGCAATTGGTGTTTTTACGAGAAATCCACCAATTCCTTGCGGTCCAAGAAGACCTTTGTGGCCGGTAAAACATAGTACATCGATGTTCATCTCGTCCATATTGATGGGCAGGACCCCGGCAGTTTGCGCGCTATCGACGATGAACAATAATTCGTATTGACGACATATTTCTCCTACTTTCTTTAGCGGCATAATGGTTCCACAGACATTAGATGCATGCGTCATAATAATAGCGCGAGTATTAGGTTGAATCAACTTATGTATTTCTTCTGTACACAATTCTCCATCAACAGAACAAGGGATAAGGTTAAACTTTATATTCTCACGTTGCAATTGAACGAGCGGCCGAACGACAGCGTTATGTTCCATAGAAGATATTAGAACATGGTCCCCTGGTTTAAGTAATCCTTTGATGACCATATTTAAACTCATTGTTACGTTTTGCGTAAAAATGACATTTTTATATTCTGAAAAATGAAATAATTCACATAACCATTTGCGTGTAGTGTATACAATTTCTTCAATGTCATAGGCTGGCGCATAAGAACCGCGATTGATATTGACTCCGCAGTTTGAAATAAACTCAGCTATCGAAGCAGGAACTGAAGGTGGTTTGGGGAAGGTGGTACAAGCATTGTCCAGATATATTTGTTTCATTAATATAAACCTCCTCGATACATATATATTACAAACAATGTATCATTATATAATCAGCAAGGTCAATGAAATATAAAATAATTTCAAATTAATGCCAATTACGTCAATAAAATGAAGAAATTTTTCAATGGCTTCAAATCTTGCTGTAATTCTGTTTGGTATTTAAGAGTCGATAAATATACGATATAATTTAGCTGAAAACTCACGTGAGATAAATATATCGATTTTAAGGAGGAATATTTTGCATGAACGAATCTTGTGAAAAGTTAAATATTGTGTTAGCTGGACTTGTTATAGGCGGAATTGCGGGAGGGCTTGTGCTGGCGGGAAATCCGGCAAATATGGGCTTTTGTATTGCCTGCTTTATTAGAGATATTGTTGGCGGATTAGGGCTGCATAGAGCCTCTGCCGTTCAATATATCCGGCCTGAGATTATAGGCGTTTTGTTGGGCGCTTTTGGAGTATCTTTTATTCGCCATGAGCATGCCGCCAAGGGCGGTTCATCTCCCTTAACTCGATTTATATTAGGTTTTTTTGTTATGATTGGCTGTCTCATGTTTTTAGGATGTCCTTTTCGCATGATATTACGCTTGGCTGGCGGTGACTGGAACGCCTTGTTTGGTTTGTTTGGATTTGCGACGGGAATCGGTGTAGGAGTATATTTTTTGAATCACGGATATTCTTTGAAACGGACATACAGTTTAACTCCGTTAGAAGGCATGATAATGCCAGTGACGCAGCTTGTATTATTGGGACTTCTTTTTGCAGCACCCATTGTTATTTTCTTCACAAAGTCTGGAGGCGGTCCAGGCGCCCAACATGCGCCTGTATGGATATCTTTAGCGGCAGGAATGATCGTAGGAGCGTTAGCACAGAAGACGCGATTGTGTATGGTTGGAGGTATTCGGGATATAATTTTATTCCGTGAATGGAAATTGTTGTTAGGCTTTTTGGCGGTATTTGTTTCAGCATGTATTGTTAATATCTTTTTTGGTAATTTTAATCCCGGCTTTTCAGGTCAGCCAATAGCTCATACCGATGGATTATGGAATTTTCTAGGTATGTTGTTGGTCGGTTTTGGGTGTGTGCTTTTAGGCGGATGCCCGCTGCGTCAATTGATCTTAGCGGGCGAAGGAAATACCGATTCGGCAATTACCGTATTAGGATTGGCTTGCGGCGCTGCATTTGCTCATAATTTTTCCATGGCCTCATCAGGAGCCGGCCCTACTTTGAATGGAAAAATAGGGGTTATCGTAGGGATTGTCATAGTTTTTATTATTGCAATTTTTAATACATATTACGTACAGAGAGGAAAGTGATGTGACGATGATAGATGCAAGGGGATTTTCTTGTCCTGAGCCTGTAATTATGTTGCGAAAAGCTATGATAGAGAAAGGGCCTTCATATGAGATCATAGTAGATAATCGGACATCCTTGGAAAACATAAGCCGCTTTGCATCGCACCAAGGATATACCGTGGAATACTATCAGGAAAACGGAGATTACGTTATCCATCTTACTAAAGAGTAGGAGCGACTTTATGTATTACATTGCTACATTTTATTCACATTTTGGAGCGATTCGTTTTAAAAAAGAGTCGGCCAACATTAATTCCCCTCAATTAATGCCTGTGCCGCGCCGCCTTAGTTCATCATGCGGCACTTGCGTTCGGTTTTCCGTTTCGGGAGAATTTTCTTTTTCCGATATAATAGTAGACGATGAACTCGAGCAGATTGTGCGTGAAACTGCGAATGGATATGAACGTATATATCAATCTAAAGTTTAAGGAGAGGTGAAAGTATGACGGATATTATTGCATTAACGAACATGGCTTCTTGCTCAGGGTGAGGCGCAAAAATAGGCGCTGGGGAACTGGCGCAGCTGTTGGAAGGTATTCCGACACGATATGATGAACGTCTCATTGTTGGATATGATAAAAGCGATGATGCCTCAGTATATGTTGTAAACGATGAACTTGCTTTGGTGCAGACCGTTGACTTTTTTCCACCTATTGTAGATGATCCGTTTTTGTTTGGACAAATTGCGGCAGCAAATGCTCTTAGCGATGTGTACGCTATGGGTGCGATGCCCAAACTTGCTATGAATATCATGTGCATTAATTCGGAAATGAGTAAGGATGCCGTGCGCGCTATTTTACAAGGTGGCTATGATAAGGCGTATGAAGCGGGCGTTCTGATCACTGGAGGACATACGATAGAAGACAAAGAACCGAAATACGGTTTATCTGTTACAGGGTTTGTGCATCCGAAGAAACTTTTACGTAACTCTTCTTCGTATGAAGGCGATGTTCTGCTTTTGACAAAGCCGTTGGGGGTTGGAATTCTCATGACGGCGGCGAAAGGCGGACTATTGGATAAAATGCTGCTGCATAACTTATATGAACAGATGGCTCAGCTGAATAAGACGGCTTGTCAAATTATGTTGTCATATGATATTCATAGTTGTACTGATGTAACTGGATTTGGACTATTAGGGCATGCATATGAGATGGCCCGAGGTAGCGAGACAACGATACATATTCTGGCGGAGGAGGTACCGTATTATCGGGAAGCGCATGATATGGCTTCTATGGGGTTTGTACCTGCTGGGGCATACCGCAATCGAGCTTTTGCTGAAAAACATGTCAGGATTGTTGGCAATATAGATGTCCCAACAATGGATATTTTTTATGATCCTCAGACGTCAGGAGGACTCCTGATTGCCGTTGCTGAAAAGGATGCGGAAAAATTGTATCAATCGTTAACGCAGCACTTGCCTTGCGTTAGATATATTGGCTACGTTACGAAAAAAGATGATGCGGCAATTATTGTGGAGTAATAGTAATACGTACATGAAAAAACAACGGCCCGGAAAAAACGTTTGCTTTTTCCGGGCCGTTGTTTTTTGGCGAGAAGGTGTGGGAATCGAACCCACCTAAGGAGTTGTTAACTTCTCATGCTAGTTTTGAAGACTAGAGGGAACACCAGAACCCATCCCTTCCCAGGACGCTTTTAGTATATCATGCGAAAAATATGCTGCCAAGTGACAGACGTTTTCCAAAAATATTCAAATAAGATTCAAGTTTTAGCTGTATAAATGAGGGTTCCTAGTGGTAGATAGCAGTGTCGGAGAGTCGGGATGAGGATAAATTTAATATTTTATCAATAAACGGCTTATATAATTCGTATTTTTGCGTTAGCTCATCTCTGTTATATTCATGATATTGTGGAGTTTGTGTCAACTGTTGGAAGAAATTTAAAAATAATTGATTAAGATGCGAATCGTCGATCATATAAAATGTATTCTGTCCGACTGGAATAACACGGGAATTTTTCTTGAAAAAACTAGTTTTGTAATTTGAATAGAAGGATAAATTGCCTTTTTCGCTGTGAATAGTGTTCGGCGATGAGGTGAGGATGCCAATGGAAATAGACGTATTTCTTTCAAGCTGCTTTAAAACGTATTGGATGTGAGCATAGCGTTCAGAGGCGCTTAAACGATATTGAAATTCTGTTAAGTCAATATAACCGGTTTCTAAATATTCCATAAGCGAAGAGAATGGAAGCACGATATGCAGTTGGGATGTATTGACGATTTCATTCCAAGTGGTTCGGAGTTGTTCAATAATAAATTTTTCTTCTGTAGGTAGTTGTTTTTGCAGATTGTCAAATACTTCTTGCGGCAATAAATATTCCATGCCATTTGTCAGGAAAAAGAAAAAAGTTTTCGTAGAATAAAAAGACATCCGATATCCGGGATCAAATTGCCAAAAGGTTTTTACACTGTGAAGCAAAGACGCTTGCTTTAATTTTTCGATAGCGCATTTTTCATATACAGATTGAAGAATTGCGGCGTTTTCAATACAGGTGCAGAGTATATCTTTATTTGGAAGAAATGTATACTGAAGCATAAATTTATTTTTGTAAAGGATAAAATTATTGCTTTGGGTGCTTTCTATCGGAAATATAGTGACATCCCAGGAAATATATTTATTGAGGATAGTATATAACTGGCCAAGATAATTTGGTGTTTCGGCGATACGATGTAAGTTCAGGCCAATGTATACATTTAGCGGCATGTCAAGAGAAATATCTTGCAGTCCAGACCAAAAATCTACGTCGCAGAGCATACAAAAATCGTTATAAAAAATTAATTCTTGTGGTTCCGAGATAGAAATGTCTTTTTGATTTAATAAATTACATAATAATTGTCCCATATTTTGTCCGGACGTCATGAGGACTGTATGGGGCATTGATTCAATGAGCGGTGTTGATTTTTGAATAGAATTACGGTAAGCGGCGTTCAAATGTTGACTGATTTCGAATGCCAAATCGTCTGAATTGCGCAGAGCAAATCTGGAACAGAATTCTGATTCCCTATGATGTTCTATAATCAATTTTGCAAAGTAGCGCCCCATTTTAGTATTGATTTCATCAATAGAACGTGAAGAAGGCAACTTAACGCCGTTCGTCCATTTGCTGATATATGATATGTCGTATTCAACATATTTGGCAAGTTGCGTTGAAGGAGTTTCCGTAAAGTGCAGCAAGGCTTTTAGCGTTGCTGCGTACGATAATAGTTCCATATAGTTTCTCCTCCTAAATAATTTTGATGACAATAAGATATACTTTAATCATTATTCTATCATTTTGAAACAAAAAGGAAAGAGGAATTATTGTTTGAATATACATATTCAAATAATTGTCAAGTTTTGCTGTAGTTTTCAAGACTCTTTTGCATCATAATGAAGGCACAGTCCAAGAGAGGAGGTGAAAAAATGAACAAAGTTGTATTGCCATTAAAACAACATGTAGGAGGGGCATGCTTACCTTTAGTAAAGGTAGGCGACAGCGTAGAACGGGGACAACTTATTGCGAAACCGTCCGGGTTGGGAGCGAATCTCCATGCCAGTTATTCTGGAATAATTACTGAAGTGACGGAAACGCAGATTGTCATTCATCCCGCAGAGAAACAGGATTTTTCAACGTATGTACCCATTCCTGAATGTGCTGAAAAACTGGAAGCAATCGAAGCAGCCGGTGTTGTAGGTGCTGGCGGCGCTGGATTTCCGACGGCGGTGAAGCTGAAAACTAAAATTCCAGAAGGTGTATTTATTGCAAACGCAGCTGAATGCGAACCGCTGTTGGCGCATAATATTTACCAGATAGAGCATCATGCGGAACAGCTCGTTCGCGGCATTAAATATTGTATGGAAATAACGGGAGCGCCCAAGGGATACATTGCAATTAAACCAAAACATAAAAAAGCGGTCTTAGCGCTTATCAAAGCGACGAAAGCTGAGCCTAACATTGACATATTCCGGCTGCCGGATATGTATCCAGCAGGAGATGAACGCGTTATTGTTCGGGAAGTATTAGGTATTGTTTTGGAGCCGGGACAACTTCCGGGAACCGTAGGTGCGTGCATTGATAACGTGGAAACTATAAAGCATATCGTAGAGGCGATAGAGCTGCGTAAACCGGTTATCGATAAGGATTTAACCATCTCGGGACGCGTGAAGCAGAAAGAGTCGGTTTTCGTAAATGTACCGATCGGTACTCCAGCAAATGAATTATTGCAGCGGGCTGGCGGATATGTGGAACCTCGCGGCGAAATTGTCGTCGGCGGACCGCAGATGGGCCGTCCGGGAACGGAAGACACGCCGGTAACGAAAACGACGGGCGGTTTCTTAGTAGCGATGCCTTTCCCACAGGAAAAACGGGATGTCGGTATTTTGATTTGCGAATGCGGCGGATCGGAAGAACGACTGACGCAAATTGCTGAAAGTATGGGTGCAACCGTAGTTGCCAAAGAAATGTGCAAGCGCATGGTTGAAGTCAATGGACGATACAGGTGTGGCTTGCCGGGCGTGTGCCCGGGGCAGGCAGAAAAGGTCATTGCGCTCAAGAAAGCGGGAGCGCAGGTGGTACTAGTCGGGACTTGCTCGGAATGAACAAACACCGTTATGGGTGTAGCTCCTAGGTTAGGAGTTCCGGTTTATCATCATACAGACCACGTACTGCGGGCCGATGGTCATAGGCTGTATCGAAAACTTCCTACTAAATAGCTTGTCATTAGTTGGTTAATGTATCAAATGATTAGGAGGAAAGAATATGTCGATTACAGCTGAAACGGCGAAAGAACACGCTAAAGACCCTGCAGTATTATGCTGCCGTGCCGAAGCTGGCACAGTATTACAAGCTTCCAATCTGGAAGATCCTAATATTTTCCCCGATTTGGAAGATTCTGGATTGCTTGCGATTCCAGATAACGTTTTGAAAATTGAACAAGTTTTAGGGGCAACTCTGACAAAAACAGTTGATTCTCTCGTGCCTTTGACACCTGACTTGGTAAAAGGCGTGCAGACTACAGAAGATTCTGATCTGGCAAAAGCGCCTGCTCCAGTTGTAGAAAACATTGCAGCAGAAGCTGTTTCCGGAGCAGCAGTTAACAACGTACCAATGGTAACTGCTAACGGTACGGTAAGAATTCACATTACCGAAGGCAAGGGCATTGATTTAGAGTTTCCTATCGGTGTAGGCGGCATAGGAACAGCCGCTGCTGTTGAACCCAGTGTTGCAGTAGCGCCTGTATCCGCCGGGGAAGAAGCGCAAACGCCGGTAGACAAAGTACCGGTAAAAGAAGAAACCGTTAAAGTTCGGGAGCTTCGTCATGATCACTTGAAGATTGAAACGGTTGTATTCGGGGATGAAACGAAAATCGAAGGCACAACGCTGACGATACGTAAAAACGGCATTTGCGAAGAAGCTGCCGATTCCCAGGAATTAGTAGAAAAACTTGAACTGGATATCATCACGCCAGATCGTTATGGTGAATACAGCAATACGATTATGGATGTACAGCCGATTGCTGCGAAAATGGAAGGTGAAATCGGCGAAGGCGTTACTCGTGTCCTCGACGGCGTCATTTTTATGGTAACGGGTACCGATCATAACGGCGTACAAATTGGCGAATTTGGTTCCAGCGAAGGTGAAATGGATCGCAATATCATGTGGGGGCGGCCTGGCTCTCCGGATAAAGGCGAAATCTTTATCCGGACGAATGTTACAATTGCAGCGCATTCCAACATGGAACGTCCGGGACCTCTGGCAGCACACCGTGCTTCTGATTATATTTGTGAAGAAATTCGTAAGGCTATTAAAAAAGCTGATGAATCGCTTGTCGTCGAAAAAGAAGAAATCGTTCAGTATCGTCATCCAGGCAAGCCTAAGGTCGTTATTGTTAAAGAAATCATGGGTCAAGGCGCCATGCATGATAACTTGATCCTGCCGGCAGAACCGGTAGGCACGCTCGGAGCAAAACCGAACGTCGACCTTGGAAATATGCCAGTAATGCTGAATCCGCTCGAACTTGTCGACGGCGCTATTCATGCACTTACATGCATTGGGCCGGCCTCGAAAGAAATGTCCCGTCATTACTGGCGCGAACCCCTCGTGCATGAAGCGATGCAGGATGAAGAAATCGACTTAGTTGGCGTAATGCTCGTCGGTTCGCCGCAGGCCAATTCCGATAAGTTCTATGTTTCCAGCCGTGTAGGACAGACAGTAGAATGTTTGGGCGTAGATGGAGCAATTGTTACGACAGAAGGTTTTGGCAACAATCACGTTGACTTTGCGTCGCATATTGAACAGATTGGCAAACGTGGCGTAAAAGTTGTCGGCGCATCGTATTGCGCAGTACAAGGCGCTCTTGTTGTAGGCAACAAATACATGGGGGCCATGTGCGATAATAATAAGTCAAAACAGGGTATTGAGAACGAAATTTTAGGAAATAATACCTTGTGCCGTGAAGATGCCATTCGCCAGTTGGCTATGCTCAAGACCCTGATGGGTGGCGGAACAATTAAAGCTGCGGAACGAAAATGGAATCCGAACGTAAAACAGAATAACATCGAAATTATTGAAAATACGCTGGGTATCAAGATTGATTTGGTAGATAATGAACAAGTACTGCCGAAGAGTAAGAAGCGTTTGGAAAAATATGAACCGGAAGACGAATAGAGATGCGTAGGAAAGGAGATGAGGATCATGGGAACTGAACATGAGTTGAAATATACGTCGAGCGAATGCATGTATGAAGGCGTTATTGTGGAAGTTCACGACGGCAGCGTTGCTATTGACTTGAAAGGACGCTTAGGACAACTCAGAATTCCTAAACGGATGATCATTTCCAATTACGATCTCAAAGTAGGGCAGGAAGTCGGTTTTCTTATGTCCTATCCGGAGGTTTTCGATGAAGAACCAGTACCGCATTACGTTCAATCGATTGAACGGCAAAAGCGGTTGCGTGAAGAACGAAAAAAATCACAAACTTAATCATGAGAGGAGAATCAGCCTTATGAGTTTAACTGTATTCGAAGGCTTGCAATCTGAGATTTATGTGCCTATTACGCCTAAATCCATTTTCACGCCTGTCACAAAACCCTTAAAAGAAATGCGAATTGCCTTGGCATCGGCTTGCGGCGCGCATTTGAAATCGGATAAACGCTTTAATCTTGCAGGTGACACATCTTTTCGTGTTATTCCTGATGAGACTCCGACGTCGGATTTAATGATTTCTCATGGCGGCTATGATAACTCTGACGCTAACAAAGACATTAACTGTATGTTTCCCTTGGATCGCCTTCACGATTTGGTTAAAGAAGGCTTTATTAAGGAAACTGCTCCATATCATTACGGTTTTATGGGCGGCGGCGGCGATCAGACTGCATTCCACGATATTACTGGCCCGGAAATTGCAAGACAGTTAAAAGCAGAAGACGTTGACGGCGTCATTCTGACTGCTGGGTGAGGCACGTGTCATAGAACTGCCGTGATCGTGCAGAGAGCTATTGAAGAAATTGGTATTCCTACTATTATTATCGCCGCATTGCCGCCGGTCGTAAGACAGAACGGCGCGCCTCGTGCAGTTGCTCCCCGTGTTCCTATGGGGGCAAACGCTGGAGAACCGCATAACATTCCAATGCAGCTGGGGATTGTACGTGATACGCTGCAACAGCTGGAAGATATTCAGACGCCGGGCAAGATTGTTCCGTTGCCGTATGAATATATTGCGCATATTTAATTGGTAGTCAAATTGCGTAAGCAACTGAAAAGCAGGTGGAAAAATGCGGGGTGAAGCGTTAAAAATACGGGTTTTTCATATGCAAGAAGTACGAGCTGGGAAAAACTTCCGTTTGGAGAATGAAAGATTAAGCGTTCCAACAGAATTTGCATATGATTTCCCGGACATTGAACAGCTGAGCATACGAATTTTACCGCCGCGGTGCCGGGATGTCCAAACAAATACGATTATGGATGTTATTCCCATATCGACCAAAGTATTGGGTACAATTGGCAGAGGCATCACGCATACTCTTACGGGAGTATGCGTGGTCCTATGCGGCGCGATTCGTGATGGAGAGCAAATGCATGAGTTTGGTTCTAGCGAAGGCATTTTAAATGAAACCATGAAGTGGAACCAGGCTGGCACACCTAAATATGATGATTACGTTATTTTGTTGGATATGTTGGCTAAAAAGGGCTGCAATTTAACAAGAACTCTTTGTTTAGATATGTTTGCTCTAGCTGATTTATACATTCAGCAAATCCGAAATCAGCTTAAAACCTTAAATGGAAAAGACGCTGTAGAAACTTACGTGTATAAAGAAGAATCCCATCCAGGAAAACTGCGGATTGCATTAGTAAAGCAAGTTGCAGGACAAGGGGCAATGTACGATACCTTGTGTTTCCCAAAAGAACCGAGTGGTTTTGAGGGCGGTATCTCTATCATTGATATAAATAATATGCCTGTGCTATTGACGCCAAACGAATATCGGGACGGCGCGTTGCGGGCTATGGTATAAGGAGGGATTTTCGTATGGGTATTGGTCCTTCCACAAAAGAAACGTCCAAGCATTATTTTGAAGACCCCTTGGTTAAGGTATTTGCTGCAGATCCTGAATGTGATTTTTGCGGTATCATTATTGTCGGAACGCCGCAAGATAATTATATGAAGCATTTGGTTGGTCAACGCGTTGCTGCATGGTTAGATGCGATGAATTGCGATGGTGCTGTTGTATCGGCCGATGGATGGGGCAATTCTGATGTAGATTTCATGAATACGATGGAACAGATTGGTCAGAAAAATATTAGCGTCGTAGGATTAAAGTTTATTGGCAAACAAGCTAATTTTGTTGTTTCGAATGAATATACACGTCAAGTCTTAGATATTAATAAGTCCATTGAAGGAATTGAGACAGAAATCGTAGGTGAAAATGCTGTCAATACCATCGATGCGGTAAAAGCCCTTGCTGCTATTAAGTTAGTTATACGCAAGAATAAACGTGACTTGGTAGGAGGCGAGGCGCGATGATAGTTACATTATTGCTGGGTTTATTAGGTGTTTTACTCATATATTTTTTATTTTTCTATATTCGAGATTTGTATACCCATCGGCATGATTTAGGATATGGTAGTTGGCCAATTAATTTAGGCATTGGTTTTATCGTAGACTTTTTTGATGTCTTTGGAATTGGTAGTTTTGCGACATCGACGATGCTGCTCAACGTAACCAAACAATTGAAACAAGATCGTCATTTACCGGGAATTTTGAATATTTCATTTACAGTTCCGGTAATGATGGAAGCCTATATTTTTATAAACAACGTTGAAGTGGAGCCCGTTACCTTATTCTCTTTAATTTTTGCAGCCATTTTTGGTGCAGCCGTAGGCGGAAGATTTGTACCGAAACTTCCTGAACGAAAAGTGCAAACCTATTTGGGTTTTGCTTTGTTAGTAACTGCAGTATTGATGATCGGAAAACAAACGGGAATCGTGGATTTTTTGGGAAGCGGCAATACTGCTGTGGGTCTTGATGGCGGTAAGTTGATTCTGGCGATTATATTAAACTGCATTTTTGGAGCGCTCATGACTTTAGGTTGTGGACTCTATGCTCCGTGTATGGTAATGGTATTTATGCTGGGGTTAGACCCTATTATTGCTTTTCCTGTCATGATGGGGTCGGCTGCGGCGTTAATGCCTGTAGCTGGCAAAGAGTTTATTGTTGCTGGAGATTATGCAAGGAAAATAAGCCTCTGCTTTACATTAGCAGGTATTGTTGGCGTATTGGTAGCGGCAAATCTTGTTATCAATATGGATTTAAAACTATTAACATGGATTATTATTGTTGTCGTAATTTATACTGGCATATCTTATGTGCGTAAAGGATTGAAGCAGCCTAGTGTATGAAAGATGAGCATGCGCTGGCAAATCAAAAATTAAGCTTTTGGTTTGAAAAAGTAATCCTATTTATTTTTGAGTATTTGAAAGACGATAGTGCTTACTTGGAAGATTCAGGTAAGCACTGTTGTTTTGCACTATTCGCAATCTCTTAATTTCATATTGCATGATAGAGCAGGTATTCTCTGGATAAAGGATGTTGCAATTTTTTAAGAAGAATCATAATCTTGGCATGTGGAGGCATAGTGATGACAAATCTAGTAATAGCGACAGCTGGTCATGTCGATCATGGAAAATCTACCTTGATTAAAGCTTTAACTGGTATTGAAACAGATACGACAAAAGAAGAAAAGATGCGGGGCTTGTCGATTAATTTGGGATTTGCTTATCTGGATTTGCCTAACGGCCAGCGTGTCGGCATTGTCGACGTTCCTGGACATGAACGGTTTATCAAGAATATGGTTGCCGGTCTACCTGGTATTAGCCTTGTTTTGTTGGTCATTGATGCTGGAGAAGGCGTTATGCCGCAGACTAAAGAGCATATTGATATATTGACTCTCTTGGGGATACAGGACTTTTTCCTTGTTTTGACCAAGGTTGATACCGTTGATGACGAAATGAAAGCGTTAGTAATCGCCGATATTCGAGAACAACTGGCGAATACTCCGTTAGCTGATGCGGAGCTGATTGAAACAGATGCGGTCAGTGGTAAGGGTTTGGATTTGTTGAAAAAAAAGATTCAAGACTGGGCGGAAACTCGTCCCGAACAAGCAAAAAAAGGGGACGCACGGCTTAATGTAGACAGGGTATTCAGCATAAAGGGATTTGGTACCGTCGTAACGGGGACGTTGTTGGACGGGTCAGTACGCATTGGTGATGAACTAACCGTATATCCCGGTGGAAAGAAAACGCGAATTCGTAATATACAGGTTCATGAGCAAAATGTTGTGCAGGCAGACGCGCCGCACCGTACGGCGTTGAACTTGGCTAACGTCAGCGTAGAAGAAATTCATCGCGGTGATGTCCTATCTAAAGTTCCGTTTCTTCAGCCGACATGGATGATAGATGCGAAAATACAGTGTCTTCGCAGTGCTCCGACTGCAATGGAGCTGTGGGATAGAGTACGTCTTTTAGTTGGGACACGAGAAATCATGGCTCGTATTGTTCCTCTCGGTGTCGACCAGATTGAACCTGGATGTGATGGATTTATGCAATTGCGCTTGGAAGAAGCAATTGTAATAAAAGAAGGAGATCGGTTTATTTTACGGACGTATTCGCCCATTTTTACAATTGGCGGCGGCGAGGTTCTGGATGCAGCACCTAAAAAACACAGACGGTTTAAAGAAGATGTATTGGAAAGTCTAAAAATTAAAGAAGAAGGAAATTTGGAAGATATTGTTGCCGATTTTCTACGCAATTCCTGTGATGTATTTACTCCTGCTAGTAAGATTGCTGCGTATTTAGGCTTGGCAGAGGAACATATTCAGGCTATTGTCCAGCATTTACGCCAGGAAAAAATTATTGAGGAAACGGCGCTTGGTTATATACATAGTGAAGTATATAAGAAGATGCGTGGTCAGACTTTACAGTTTTTGCTATCGTATCATCAAAGATATCCGTTGCGCAAAGGTATGGCCATTGAAGAACTTAGGTCTCGTATGAGAAATTTACTGCATATAAATCCGAAATACCGAGATATCCAAACGGAAGATTCTCGTTCTCGCATGCGGAAGTTATTATCGGACAGAGTTATTTCCCTATTCTTGCAACTCATGATAGAACATCAGTATTGCCGGCTGGAAGGCAGCTATGTTGCGGCAGCAAAATTTTATGTTGTTTTTTCCGAAATACAGTTGGCCGTGAAGAAATCTATAGAGACAACACTGGAGAAATCTGGATTCACTCCGTTGAAAGTGGAAGATCTTTCTTCTTTGGCGAAAGATGCCGATGCGGTTCTTGAAGCGCTTCGCGGTGATTCTGTTATTTTTTTAACGCCAGAATACGTTATCGCTAAGTCTGTATATGATCAAGCTGTAAAAAAAATTATCGATTACATCGGCGAATACGGTAAGATGACGCTTGGTGATTTTCGGGATATAACAAAGTCTAGCCGTAAGTCGTCTATGCTTATTTTAGAATATGCTGATGCTGGAGAAGTAACGAAACGAGTAGAAAATTATCGCGTTTTAGGGAAAAAAGGCGTGAAATAAAACTAGCTACACGGGGATAGATAGTGTATAATGAACTAGAATCGCTATTAACTATACGCATCTATTTAAAAGGAGAGATTCAACGTGATTGAACGCTATACGAAACCGGAAATGGGTCATATTTGGACAGAATTCAACGAATGGGATACGCTGAAACAGGTAGAAATCCTGGCCAGCGAAGCCCAGGCCGAACTCGGCAACGTGCCGAAGGAAGCGGCCAAGGAAATTCGCGAAAAAGCGAAGTTTTCTGTCGAACGCATCCATGAAATCGAAGCGGAAACACATCATGATATTGCCGCCTTTGTTTCCACCCTTTCGGAAAACATCGGCGAAGCCGGCAAATATGTTCACCTGGGCCTGACGTCGACAGACGTAAAAGACACGGCCATGGGCTACATGCTCAAACAGGCTTCGGACATCCTCATCAAGGATTTGGAAGATTTCCGCGACGTTCTGCGCCGCCGCGCCGTTGAATTCAAATATACGCCCTGCATCGGCCGTACCCACGGCATCCATGCCGAAGCGACGACCTTCGGCCTCAAGCTCTGCAACTGGCTGGCTGAAACGGAACGCAACATCGAACGCATGAAACGGGCGAAGGAAACGATCGCCGTCGGCAAGATTTCCGGCGCTGTCGGCACCTACGCCGATGTCGATCCCTTCGTAGAAAAATACGTCTGCGAACACTTGGGCATCGCGCCGTCGCCGATTTCGTCCCAGACGCTGCAGCGCGACCGCCATGCCGAATTCGTGACGACCTTGGCCGTCATCGCCAGCTCCATCGATAAATTCGCTACGGAAATCCGCCACCTCCAGCGTACGGAAGTCCGCGAAGCGGAAGAATATTTCAGCCCCAAACAGAAGGGTTCGTCCATCATGCCGCATAAACGCAATCCTATTACGTGCGAACGCATGTGCGGACTGGCCCGCGTTATCCGCGGCAACGCCCAGGCGGCCCTGGAAGACGTAGCGCTCTGGCATGAACGGGATATTTCCCATTCGTCTGTTGAACGGGTTATCCTGCCGGACAGCACCATTGCCCTCGACTACATGCTTCAGACCTTTACGCGCGTCGTCGACCGCCTCATCGTATATCCGGAAAAGATGATGCAGGACCTGAACCTGACGGGCGGTCTCATCTACAGCCCGATTCTTCTCAATACCCTCGTCGAAAAGGGCGCAGTCCGCGAACAGGCCTACCGCTGGGTACAGCGCAACGCCATGAAGCGCTGGCTCGAAGGGGAAGATTTCCTGGAAAACCTCAAAAAAGACGAAGATATTGCTAAATTCATGAGCAACGAAGACATCGAAGCCTGCTTCGACGTTCATAAGATGCTCAGCCATGTCGATACGATTTTTGCCCGCTTTGGCCTCTAATTCGCCTACAGGCAAGATAAAAGGCAGCTCCGTTGCGAGCTGCCTTTTTTTAACAAATGAAATCGGTTAGGAGTTCAGCGGAAAGGAGCGATGGACATGTATTACTTTGACAACGCCGCGACGACGGCGCAGAAGCCGCAGGCCGTGGCTCAGGCCGTGTACGACGCCCTCAGCGGCGGCCTGCTGGGCAATCCTTCCCGGGGCGCCCACGCCTATTCGCTGCAAGCCTACAGGGTAGTGCTGCAGGCGAAGGAATTGATTAAGACGCTGTTTCATGCCGGCGAGGCATACGACGTGGCCTTTACGCATAATTCCACGGCGGCTCTCAACATGGTGTTGAAAGGGCTGCTCGGGCCGGGCGACCACGTCCTGACGACGACGTGGGAACACAACGCCGTCCTGCGGCCCCTGTATCAGCTGGAGCAGCAGGGAACGGCCGTCGATTTTATCGGCTCGGAAGCCGGCACGGGGGCCCTGCGGTACGATGAACTGGAACAGAAGCTGCGGCCGTCGACGAAGGCCGTCGTGTGCAACCATGCATCGAACGTGACGGGCAACGTCATGGACTTGGAACGCGTCAAGGCCTTCTGCCGCAAGCATTCCCTGATGCTCGTCGTCGATGCGTCCCAATCGGCCGGGGCCTATCCTATCGACCTGTCTGACGGCGTCGTCACGGCCCTGTGCTTTACAGGCCATAAATCGCTCTATGGGCCGGGAGGAACGGGCGGCGTCTGCATCCGAAAGGACGCGGAGGTGCGGCCGTATATTACGGGCGGCGACGGCGTCCATTCCTTTGACCACGAACAGCCGAGGGATATTCCGGGCGTCTTTGAAGCAGGGACGGCCAACGTCGCCGGGATTGCCGGCCTGGCTGCAGGCGTGCAGACGCTGCTTGACGAAGGCTTGGAGACGGCAGTCCGCCATCAGGAACGGCTGGGATGCATCTTTACGGAAGGGATTCGGGACCTGCCGAACGTCACGCTGTACGGCGATTTTTCCGGCCCACGCGTCGGCGTATACGCCCTGAATGTCGGCGACGCCGATTCGGCTCTGGTCAGCGATATCTTGTGGGATCAATACGGCATGGCGACGCGGTCCGGATTTCACTGCGCCCCGCTCATGCACGAGCAGCTCCATACGGAACAGCGCGGCGCCGTGCGCTTTTCCTTTTCCCGGTTTACGACGGAAGACGACGTCGCGGCGGCCCTGCGGGCCCTGCAGGATATTGCCGCCATGGAGACGTGAGGCCGTCGGAGAATGATGAAATAGAACGTATCGTATAAGGAGGAATGGAAACATGTTTAAAATCGATATGACGGGCAAGGCCTGCCCCCTTCCCGTAATTCAAACCCATAAAGCCCTGAAGGAACACGACGTAGTGGAAACGATTGTCGATAATAAAATCGCGACGGAGAATTTGAAGCGCCTGGCCGATCAGCTGGGCTGCACGTATACGCTGACGGAAGAAGTGACGGATCGCTACGTCGTCGTCATCGCCAAGAACGGGCAGGCGGCGGTCTCGTCTCCGGCAGCCGAAACGGCGAAGGCCGCCGATTCGTATATCGTCGTCGTCAATTCACCGTACATGGGCGTCGGCGACGAGGCCTTCGGCAAAAGCCTGCTTAAGACCTTCCTGTATACCCTGACGGAGCAGGACGTCCTGCCTCAGTGCGTCGTCTTTTACAACGGCGGCGTGCCCCTGGTAACGGAAGGCTCGGAATCGCTGGATGATTTGCAGAAGCTGGCGCAGCTGGGCGTGCCGATTTACGCCTGCGGCGCCTGCCTCAATTTCTACGGGCTGACGGATAAGGTCGCCGTCGGCGAAATCACGAATATGTACCGCATCGTCGAGCTGATGCGGACGGCCGACCGTATTGTCAAGCCGTAGGAGGGCCTATGGAAACGTATGGCATCGCTTTGTTTTACAATACGAAGGACGCGATGCAGGCTGAGGCGGAAGCCAAGCGGCGTCAGATCAAGGCCCGCATCGTGCCGACGCCGGGGAAAATTTACGCCAGCTGCGGATTTTCCCTGCGCTACGACCTGGAGGAAGAAGGGGCGCTGACGGCGCTGCTGGCGCAATGCGGCCTTGCCTGCGAGAGCTTGTATCATGCCGCGCGGGATGGGTTGAAGGTGTCTTATGAAAAACAGGGAGGCGGTGCGTAAATGGCAAGACATGTCGTCATCGGGACGGCCGGCCACGTAGATCATGGCAAGACGACCCTGGTAAAGGCCCTGACGGGTATCGATACGGATACGACGAAGGAAGAAAAGCGGAGGGGCCTGACGATTAACCTGGGCTTCGCCTATTTGGATCTGCCCGACGGCACGCGCGCCGGCATCGTCGACGTTCCCGGCCACGAGCGATTTATCAAGAACATGGTCGCCGGCCTGCCCGGACTGGGCATGGTGCTGCTGGTCGTAGACGCCAATGAAGGCGTCATGCCTCAGACGGTCGAGCATATGGATATTTTGACGCTCCTGGGCATCGAGAAGTATCTCGTCGTCGTCACGAAGGCCGATACGGTCGACGAAGACATGCGGGAGCTGGTCAAGGAGGACATTCGCGCCAAGCTGGCCGATACGGCGGCCGCCGACGCCGATATCGTCGAGACGGACGCTCTTACGGGCCGGGGCCTGTCGGACCTCGTCGCCAAGATACAGGCCATGGCGGAGGGGCTGGCAGAACGTGGCTCCAACGGCGCGGCCCGGCTGAATATCGACCGCGCCTTTTCCGTAAAGGGCTTCGGCACCGTCGTGACGGGGACGCTGCTGGACGGAGCTGTGTCCGTCGGCGACGAGCTGTTTTTGTATCCGGAGAAGCGGGCCGTGCGGGTCCGGAATATACAGGTCCATGAGCAAAACGTCGGACAGGCCGAGGCGGGCCAGCGGACGGCGCTCAACTTGGCCAACATAGGGACCGATGAGGTACGTCGCGGAGACGTGCTGTGCGCTTCCGCCGATTTGACGCCGACGAGAATGATCGATGCCAAGGTTTCCTGCTTGAAGCGAGCGGGCTGTCCGATTCAGATGTGGGATCGCCTGCGCCTTCTCGTCGGGACGCAGGAGGTCATGGTCCGGGCCGTCCCCCTGGGAGAGGAGTCGATTCTGCCCGGACAGGAGGGCTTTGTGCAGCTGCGGCTGGAAGGGGATGAAATCGTCGTCAAGGCAAAGGATCGATTTATCCTGAGGACCTTTTCCCCGATGCGCACCATAGGCGGCGGCGAAGTGCTGGACGCCAATCCCCGCAAGCACCGCCGCTTTAAGGACGCCGTGCTGAATAGCCTGAAAGCGAAGGACAGCGGCAGACTCGACGAAGGGCTCTGCGATTATTTGCTCCACAAGGCGAAATCCTTTGCCCGTCAGGCCGACGTGCAGGCCGCCTTGGGAGCAGATGCCGCCGTGCTGGACGCAGCTGCAGCCCGCCTTTCGGAAGAGGGCGTCTTATACGAGACGGCGGCCGGCTATATCCATCGGGAGGCGTATCAGAAGCTTAAAGGCCGGGCCGTGCAGCTCCTGCTGGCCTATCACAGGGAATATCCCCTGCGCCCGGGCCTGCCCCTCGGCGAGTTCCGCTCTCGTTTGGGCGGTTCCTTGTCGGAAAGAGAAGCCGGCGAGATCCTGCGCCTCATGGAAGGAGACGGGAGCTGCCGCATAGAGGATGCCATCGCAGCAGCCAGCCGGTTCCGCGTCGTATTTACGCCGGAGCAGAAAACGGCCCGCGATGCCATGACGGCGGCCTTAATCCAGTCGGGGTATACGCCTGTAAAGATCAGCGACTTGATCGCTCCCTGGCCGGATGGCCGGGCTGTGCTGGAAGCCATGCGGGGGAAGACGGCTGTGGTCTTATCGCCGGAATACGCCGTGGCGCGCCGGGCCTATGACGACGCCGTGCGCCGCCTGTGCCGCTACGTGCGGGAACAAGGGCCCATTGAGCTGGCCGCATTCCGCGATCTCTTAGGCATCGGGCGCAAAGGGGCCCTTCAATTACTGGATTACATGGATGAACAGCACGTGACGCGGCGCGCCGAAGGAGGGCGAGTCCTCGGCGACGGCGCAGATTGTATAGAAAGCAGGTGAGGCAATGAAACAAGATACGAGACAGCTGCTGCGGCAGCTTCCCAAAGTAGATGTACTGCTGCAGCGTCCGGCGCTGGCCGAATGGGAACAAAACCTGTCCCGCAGCCTGATAAAACAGGCCGTACAGGACGTATTGGCCGGACTGCGCCGGGACATTTTGGCCGAACGCCGCCGCGACGTACCGGCAGAGGACGAGCTGGACTGCATGGTGCTGGCCTATTTCCGCCGGCAGAAATCCCTGCGCCTGAAAAAAGTCGTCAACGCCACGGGGACGATTCTTCATACGAACCTGGGCCGGTCTGTACTGAGCGAGGAGATTGGACGGCACGTAGGCGAAATAGCCGCGTCGTACTCGAACTTGGAATACGATCTGGACGAAGGGCGCCGCGGCTCCCGCTATGCCCACCTGCAGTCGCTGCTGAAAGAGCTGACCGGAGCGGAAGACGTCCTCGTCGTCAATAACAACGCCGCCGCCGTATTGCTGGCCCTGACGTCGATGACGCAGGGGAAGGAAGTCGTAATTTCCCGGGGAGAACTCGTGGAAATCGGCGGCCTGTTCCGCATTCCCGACGTCATCGAAGCCAGCGGCGGCACGATACGGGAAGTCGGGACGACCAATAAGACCCACCTGTCGGACTACAGCCGGGCCGTCGGCGAAGGTACCGGCGCGATTATGAAAGTCCATACGAGCAATTACCGCATCATAGGCTTTTCTGAAAGCGTGCCGGCCCAGGAGCTGGCCGAGCTGGCCCACGCCAACGGACTGCCCCTCATCAACGACCTGGGCAGCGGATTATTCGTCGACATGCGCCGCTTCGGCCTGCCCTATGAACCGACTGTAAAGGAAGTCCTGAAACAAGGCTGCGACGTCGTCATGTTCAGCGGAGACAAGCTCCTCGGCGGGCCGCAGGCCGGCATTATCGTCGGCAAGGCCGAGTATATCGAACCGATGAAACAGCACCAGCTGCTGCGGGCCCTGCGGGTCGATAAGATGACCCTGGCCGCCTTGGAGGCGACGCTGCAGCTGTACCGGGACGAAGACATGGCGATACGGTCTATTCCTGCGCTGCAGATGCTGGCGCGGACCCAGAAAGAATGCCTGCGGCGAGCCGATGTGCTGGCCCAAATGCTGCGGACTGCTGACGCGGCCCTGCAGGTGCAGACCGTGCCGGTCCGCGACATGGTCGGCGGCGGTTCCTATCCGGAATATACGCTGCCGGGGTACGCCGCCGCCGTCGCGTCAGAAGGCCTGACGGCGGCAGAATTAGAACGCCGCCTGCGCCATGCCGAAGTCCCCGTCGTCGCCAGAGTGCAGCAAGACCGGCTATGCCTGTCCGTACGGACGCTGCGGGACGACGAATTTCCCCTGATCTGCACGGAAATTGCCAAGGCCGTAGCCGGAGGATAACGTAAAAACAGCGAAGACCGCGACTACGGGTCTTCGCTTTTTTATCGGGCTGCTTCTATTGCAAAGGCAAACGGAGCGGCTAGATACTAAAAAAGACAAGGCGGCTTTGCGGGCTGCCTTGTCGGGTAGTTGGCGGGAAAGTGTAGGAATCGAACCTACCTAAGAAGCTCTTAACTCCTCATACTGGTTTTGAAGACCAGAGGGCACACCAGAACCCATACTCCCCCAAGATAGGTTCAGTATACCATGTTTGCCGCGGCGGCGCAACGGAATCCCCTCTCCTCCGGCCGGGCCATTAGGCTTCCGGCGACGACTGGCCGATGATTTTAATGCCCTCGGCGTAGACGACTGTCGGATTCGGCGTCTTCTTTTCGATGAGGTCGACGAGGAGATGGAGGCATTTTTCGCCGATTTCCCGCATGGGAATATCGATGCGGGACAAGGAGGGAATGGCGTAATCGTTGAATTCGGCCATGTTGATGCCGATGGTAAATACTTCTACGTCGCCGGGAATGGAAACGCCCAATTCATGGCAGGCGAACAGCATGCCGTGAGCCAGTACGTCGGATTCGCAGAACATGGCCTTCGGCAGGCGCTTTTCTGCATAGAGCTTCTTCGTCGCGTCGATAGCGCTGGAAGACGACGTGTCGCACAGGACGATATTTTCCTCCGGCACGGGATGGCCGGCTTCGGCAAAGGTGTCGAGAAAGCCCTTCATCCACATGCGCATGATGGGGAAGGTCGTGTCGTGGGTCAGCACGCCGGCGTCGTAGATTCCCTTGTCGAGAAAATGGCGGGCGACCTGGGCCCCGACTTCGTAGTTGTCCATGGTGACGCTGCTGTATTTCGGCGATTCCCTGTTGAACAGGACGACGGGATAGGAAATGTCGCAGGAGTTTAAATATTCCATGTCGGCGTTAGACATATTGGCGATGATGATGCCGTTAAAAAATTCATTCTGCGTCGTTTCCATCTGCTTTTTCAGGTTGTCGACCTCGTAGGGCACGACGGTCAGGTGGACGACCTTATTCTGCTGCATAATTTCTTTTTGAATACCCAGCGTAATACGGGCCAGGTAATTGATGCGGAAGTCCGTCGCCCAATAAAACGCTATGGCGTAACTGTTTTTCTGCGTAGCCCGCAGCTTTTTAGCCGACTGGTTCGGCACGTATTTCAGCTGTTTGGCGATTTGGTGTATCCGGGCCTGCGTTTCCTTGGAAATTTTTCGTTCCTGTCCCTTGCCGTTCAGGACGATGGAAACGGTGGCGATGGAAACGCCGGCTTCACGAGCGATATCTTTAATCGTGGACATACTATACCCCCTCTATATTGTTTTATTTTGACATAAAAAAAACGAATTTTCAAGGCTAGAATAGGCTTATTTCCTCGCTGTAGTATGATACAATAGATACATTAACGGTAAGTTGGGGAGGAATGACTATGACGGGAATCGACAGGCACGTATCGGCGGCGCATATGGTACTGGGAAAGGACTTAAATCCTCATGATACGTTGTTTGCCGGGCAGGCGGCGTCGTATATGATCGAGTGCGGCTTTCTGGCCGTGCAAAGCTTTCTGAACAGCGGCCATATCGTCTGCCTGGGATTGGACGGGCTGCGGTTTCTCCGGCCGGTCCGCAAAGGCGACACCATCGACATTTCCAGTACCGTCGTCTATGCCGGGACGACGAGCGTCGGCGCATATATCGCCATGACGCGGCGCTCCGACGGGGCCATGGCGGCGGAATGCTTCGTATCCTTCGTCCATATCGAAGAGGAAACGGGACAGGCCCGGCCCCACGGCGTAACGCTGCCGGCGCTGGATGAGCAGGGTGAGGCGCGGCGGCGCGCCTATTGGGCTTATAAAGGGATAACGGTATAATGGATTTTGCAGCGCAAGTAGACGAACGGCTCCATAACTTAGCCAAGCCGCCGGGAAGCCTGGGCCTGCTGGAGCAGCAGGTGCGTCAGGTTTTCCTGGCCTGGGGCTCCTTTCAGGAGGAACTTCGTCCCCGCCATATTATCTTTGCCGCGGACAACGGCGTCGTCCGCTCCGGCGTCGTAGCTCAGCTGTCTGATATTACGTACATGCAGAGCGTGCATATGACGGAAGGAACGTCGGCTGTGACCTGTTTCTGCCGTTGTCACGGCATTCCCTACGAAGTCGTAGACGTCGGCATCGACAGTGAAGACGCCGTCGGCGTCGACAGGAAAATCGCCAGAGGGACGGCCGATTTTTCGGTACAGCCGGCGATGACAACGGAACAATTTACCCGCGCCGCCGCCGTCGGCAGGGAACGGGTCGAAGCGGCGAAAGCCCGGGGATGCAACATCCTGTCCTTCGGTGAAATGGGCATAGGAAACACGACGACGTCGGCCGCCGTGCTGACGGCCATAGCGCCGGCTGGCAGCGCGTTTCTCGTCGGCCACGGCTCGTCTAAGGGCAATTACCGCCTTTGGTTTCACAAAGAGCAGGTCGTCAAGGAGGCGCTGCAAAAATATAAAGAGGAAATCCAGACGCCGGAGGACGCCCTGCGCTGCGTCGGCGGATTCGACTTAGTTGCCTTGTACGGCGCGATGCTGGCCTGCGCCGAGGCTAGGCTTCCCTTTTACATCGACGGATTTATTACGGCCGTAGCCCTGGCCTGCGCCGTGAAGACCCATCCGGCCGTGCGGCAGTACGCGCTGCCGTCGCACATTTCCCGCGAGCCCGGCATGAGCGCGGCCCTGCGGCTGTGCGGTATAGACGAATACGACGTGCCCATCCACGCCGACATGGCCCTGGGTGAAGGCACAGGGGCCGTGCTGGGCGTCGTCATGCTGAAGACAATGCTGTATGCCGTAGGGCATATGGCGACTCTCGACGGCATCAACGGCGAAGCGGAAGAACGCCATCGCAGGCGTATGGAGAAAGGGGCGGAACACCAGGATGATAGATGAACAGCTGCGCAAGGAAGCGGCGGCTATCTTTGCCCGCATGGGATTAAGCGAAGAAGAAGCCGTCGCCTTGTTTTATAAGCGCACCGTAGAAGCAGGAAGAATGCCCTTCGGCCCGGCGTCAGAAGGGCCGGTAAAGGCAAAGCAAAAGAAAAAGCGCATGAACGAACGCTTTGCTGAGTGGGATGCGTTTTAAGTATGGAGAAATATACTCTTCTGTTGGAAAAACAACATACATGGCAGCCTCCATGGGATATACTAGAAATAAAGGAGATGATATGCCATGAAGATGTTATACAGCGACAAGCGAATTTGGATAGAAGATGAAGAGGGAAAGACTGTCGGTGAAATTGATTTCCTTCAGAATCAGAACGGGAAATACGATATTGTCCATACGGGCGTCGACCCGTCGCAGCAGGGGCGGGGAACGGCGGGAAAGCTGGTGCAGGCTGCGGCGGACTATATCCGCAGTACAGGCCGTAAAACCGGTGCGTCGTGTTCCTATGCGTCGGCGTGGCTTAAACGGCATAAGGAATACGATGATATTTACGAGCCGTAGCACCCCGCATATTTGATAAGTCGGCAGGATTTACGTATAATAAACATAGAAAAAAGTCGCTGCCGGCAACGGTCAGCCCCATATCATAGGAAAAAAGAAAATCCGCCTATAGTTGGTAGCTGTGGGGCGGATTTCCTTTTATGCTTTCAATGCAATAATACAAAGTACCACTAAGAATACGAAGGTCAACAGGGCGTATGGTGTCATAGGGCATCGCCCTTTCCGGGGCTAGGATTAATGGCCTGCCGCTTTTTGCAGCGCCTAGATGTTTAGTATATGCGATATACAGGCTATGTCAAAGTCTGTCGTATATACATGCATATGGATTCTAAATGACTAAAAGCTATGTCTCCCATGGGAAGGCATAGCTTTTTGCTGTTTACTGTTTTAATTTTTCAATGACTTCGTCGTCGATTTTAAAACCGTGTTCCGGGCCGGGGAAGGCGCCTTCCTTTGTTTCCTTGATGTAGTCGGAGAAGGCCTGCTTCATAAGGGCTCCGACGTTGGCGAACTGCTTGGCGAATTTCGGCGTAAAGTCGCTGAACAGGGCCAGCATGTCCTGATAAATCAGGATTTGGCCGTCGCAGTGGACGCCGGCACCGATGCCGAGGGTCGGGATGTGCAGAGACGCCGTAATGAGCTCGGCGAGCTTAGCCGGTACGCATTCGAGGACGATGGAAAAGGCGCCGGCTGCTTCGACGGCCTTGGCTTCTTCTATGAGCTTGTGGGCTGCTTCTTCGCTCTTGCCCTGTACTTTAAAGCCGCCTAAGGCGTTGACCGACTGGGGCGTCAGGCCGATGTGGCCGACGACAGGAATTCCCGCTTCGACGATGGCTTTAATCTGCGGGCATACGCTCATGCCGCCTTCGAGCTTGACGGCGTGGCAGCGGCCTTCCTTCATGAGACGGCCGGCGTTGTACACGGCGTCGTAAATAGACGTCTGGTAGGACATGAAGGGCATATCGCCGACGACGAAGGCGTTTTTTGCGCCGCGCGATACGGCTTTGGTGTGATGGATCATGTCTTCCATCGTAACCGGCAGGGTGTCTTCATAGCCGAGCATAACCATGCCGAGAGAATCGCCGACGAGCAGCATGTTGATGCCCGCTTCGTCCATGAGCTTGGCCGTCGAATAGTCGTAAGCCGTGAGCATGGTAATCTTGTCGTGGTTGTCCTTTTGCGCCTGCAGCGTAGCGACGGTATTTTTCATAGGGCAAAACTCCTTTCGTACGATGCCGTAATGGCATTATTTGATGTTATAGGGCATGATAGCATTTAAAAACAAAACATAACAGACATAATTATTTATTATGTAAAGAAAAATAACGGATATAACGCATGTGTTTAACGTATCTGATTTTTACTATATCATCTGGACGGCACCTCGTCAAATAGATGAAGGTGCGTTCTGTTTCCAACGCAGTGCCTGGCGTTCCAGGTCTTTTATAAAGGCGTCTTTTCCGTCGCAGTAGCCTTCGATATCGTAGGGATAGCGGCGGGCCAGCGATTCCTTCAGCGCGCCGTACTGCCGGGCGATTTCACTATGGGCCCGCAGGAAATCGCGGACTGCCAGATGACGCTCGATATTGATTCTGTCCGTTTCCTGAAAGATATGGACCTGATGGATCCGCTCGTCGCCGCCCTTGCGCAGGTAGCGCCGTTGAGCCATGCCGAATTCGCCTAAGTATTCGTAGCCTATTCCTTCGAAGGCGCCTTGCTTTTCGTCTACAGCGGCTATGTCGCGGACGACGGGCATGATGTCGATAATGGGCTTGGCTTTCAGTCCTTTGACGGCGGTGCTGCCGATGTGGAAGATTGCCGTGCAGTTTTCGCCCAGAATGGCGCGTATGGTTTCCGCTTCGGCTAGGTATTTCTGTTCCAAGCAAGGGTCGTAGTCGACGACGATGATGTGTTGTGCCATGAAGCTGCCCTCCTATATGGTTTTTATTTGATGATAGCTGATTTTAGGATACATCGCAACGTCGGCCTGAGTGATTCGGATATTTCGAGGAATTCTGCCATATCAACGGATAGGGGAATTTATCTGAATAATTCCCGCAGA
>NZ_JAOQKD010000024.1:0-12547 GCF_025567065.1 Megasphaera stantonii | reverse complement strand
ATATAATTTCGATAACTGCTGTGTGGAACTGAAATTCGCCGATGGCAGCATGATTGCGATTGATACTATCGCCGTGGAGAACGAAGTTGCCGACAATATGTATCAGCGGTCAGAGCTGGACTATCTGATTTACAACGCTCCCTTGGAGTATGCAGACCTTATCTTGAACGGAGACCCCGAAGCATATTTGAAAGCAGTAACAGAATATAAACCACTTGATTAACTGTATTTCGCCCATCTCGACCGCAATATGTTGTCGGGATGGGCATTCTTGCATTTATGGGTAGATTGATAAAATTGCAAATACTTTATGAATTTTTTCAAGAACATATTGACTCAGTACTTCTTTAGAAGTATAATGTGGTTACGATAACTCTGAGGAAGTATGGAGGAAATAAAGATGAGCAAACTAATCCTGTATCATGGTTCTCCTGACATTATTCAAGTACCTGTGTTTGGAAAAGGCAAATCATATAATGACTACGGAAATGGCTTTTATTGCACCGAGCACTTGGAACTTGCAAAAGAGTGGGCTTGTACTGAAAACATGGATGGATACGCAAACAAATATGAAATTAATACTGTCGGTCTCTCGGTTCTCAATCTTTCTTCTGACGAATATACCATTCTGCATTGGCTGGCTTTGCTGATGAAATATCGCAAGTTCCGTGTGTCCACGCTTATTATGAAGCGTGGTGCGGATTGGTTAAAAGAGCATTTTCTGATTGATCTGTCGCCCTATGACGCTGTTGTGGGCTATCGTGCGGACGATTCCTATTTTTCTTTTGCAAGAGCGTTCGTAAATAACGAAATTTCACTTACTCAGCTTTCCTATGCTATGCGGCTCGGTAAACTCGGTGAGCAGTTTGTTTTGAAAAGCCCTGCCGCTTTTGAAAAGATTCAGTTTGTTTCATATGAGATTGCAGATAATACCGAGTATTACGCAAAAAGAAAAGCTCGCGACGATGAAGCAAGGGCTGCTTTCCGTGCAGAGCTTGAACGAGACGATTTGGAAGGTCTGTATATGAGAGACATTATCCGTGAGGAGGTGCAGCCGGATGATCCACGCTTACGATAATCAGTATCTTGATGATGCTATGAAGTGCCTGGGCGAAGCTATGGACTACGCCGCAAATGGCTGTCAAATGAACATGGATGATTTTCTGAACCTGTTTATTGGCACAGGCTATGCGGAACAGTTTGCCGCCGGTGTACCTAAATATGTATCCGGTGTATCGGGCACAGAGCTTGTGATGGATGTGCTTACAAAGTCCGGCGCCGACATAGACTTTCCGCAAGCACAGATTGACTATGATTATTCGCCGCAATATTGGTGTGGTTGGATTCTTGCTTACTATCAATGGTACACTGGACGGAGTTTTAAGGAAATACAGAAGCATATTACCATGCAGGAAATTGAAAAACTCTATCCTACTTTGCACGAAGCATCCGAAAAGAAGTTTGTTGATACCATCAATCGTATGATACGCAAAAAGAACCCGCCAACTCGCTTACAGGCACAGCGTAAGATCAGCGGTTATTCGCAGAGAGAGCTTGCAGAAAAGGTTGGTGTCAATCTTCGTACCCTGCAGCAGTATGAAATTCGTGCCAAGGACATCAATAAAGCTGCGGGAGGTACGCTTCTTGCTCTTTCCAAGGCACTTGGCTGCCGAGTTGAGGATTTGTTAGAGTACGACAGCAGCGAAATTGAGGATGCGGATGAATGAAGCAGAATAAGAACGATATATATACGTTAATAGATGAGGAGTATTTATCTAAATTTTCTTTTAATCATCACGCTTTCATGAAAGATTATGGGCAGTTCGGATACCACTTTTTTTCCTTCGCTGGAAACAATAGATTTATTTACATTTTTCCTTTATAATGATGATAATATCGTTTCTTTCGGTTCGATTCCGATGTCAATCGTAAAAATTTGAAAAAATTCAAAAAATTTTTGAGAAGTTGGAAAAAACGAGCCTTCTCGTGCCCTCTGTTATAGAGGGGTATGAAAATCCCTCTTAAATTTTGCTTTGGAGGACACGATATGAGCTTTAACGGTGATTGGGAATATTACAATCAAGACTACTTAAAAGAAAAGTACGAAAAGAAGATAGCCGGGGAACTTCCGGACCATCCAGTGAGGAAGATCTATTGCAAGGGCTGCGGCAGGGTGTTTTATACGAACATTGAAACTAAGAAATACTGCCTGTATTCCCTGTGCGGCAATCGGGGTTATCAAAAGGAATTGAAGTGGCGGCGAAAGTATGCGAGAAAAGACCGCATTTGCCAGCCCTACGGTAATGCCTTTACCCCGAAGCGGTCAGATGCCAAGTTCTGCTGCAATGCCTGCCGACAGAAATCATACCGTGGAAGCGTTACGGATACGGTAAGTGGTCAAAATGACCGCTTACAATAACCGTAACGAAAATAGAAACGGCGTTACAGATACATCAAATGGTCTCAGAGCACACTTAGTTAAACGTAACGAAAAGTCCGAAGATGAGACTTTTCACTTTCAGCAAAATTGTTACGGATAAGGCAAGTTACCAAGTTGGTAACTTACACTATCCGTAACGCAGTTGCAAATAAATCGAAGGGAGATAAACCACATGAGCCTGCGCTACAGCTTCTTCGCCGTCGTACCCGATGGCATTATCGAAATACCCCAAGGGAGTAACCTTTCATGGCTGACGCTGTTCTATGCGCTGCCAAGAGAGCTTGTCGAGAAATATCCCCCTGCGCTGTCTTTGCCGAGAAACATCTATGAGTTGCTTGACGATCCCGACAGCATGAAAATCATTGAAAACGATATGTTCCTGCTGCTCGTATGGGACTGCTTTGCGTGGTCTGCGTGGCAATTCTTCCAAGTGCCGAATAAAGACAGCACATACAAGGATGTTCCCGGTAATTGGAAGAATTACTCCGGTGACTTTCCTCTTTGGCGGCTGTCCTATGAAATCATCAAGCATTTCCGCAAGAAGTTAGAGACGGAAATGGATTGGAGCTTCCAACGGCTGTTTCTGATGGACAGAGATGACGAGCATCCCTGGCTCACTTATCAGCAGTTCAGTAATTTGATCGGCAATCTCACGGACATGATCGTTGCCGAGGAAAACTGGCAGCCAATGATCGATGAGTTCTGGAAAAAACGCAATCCCGATGATTACAGTGGCTCCAGCGTCCACAAGCGGGACTTTAACCGTTCGTGGTATCATGACAGAAATCACAAGCACCTCTCTATCGAAGAAATCGCAGAAACCGGCGCTATGATCGACGGCGAAATGCTGTTCGACATTCCAAACCCCGAAGCGGAGTTTGAGACAAAGGTGCTGCAAAAGATTGGCATTGAACAGTTCGAGCGAAGGCTGACGGAGCAGGATAAGCAAATCCTGCGGATGCGAATGGAGGGCAGCTCACTCAAAGACATTGCCGCCGCTGTGGGTTTCAAGACACCGAGCGCAGTCAGCAAGCATATTGAAAAGATTGCCGGTACGTATGAGGATTATGTGTCCGGTGAGTATGGCAGTTTTTTGGATAAACACACCAAATAACAATTTGCTCATGAAGGCAGTCACGAAAAACGTGGCTGCTTTTTTGATGCCCGAAAGGAGGATTTTATGACCAGAGAACCCTTTGAAACTATGCCCGATGTGATGGATGCCAAGCAGCTTGCCAAAGCCTTGCAGATATCCAAAGTGGGAGCATACAACCTTTTAAGCGACACGAATTTCCCGACCCTGCGTATGAACTGCCCCAATTTGTACGGACAGTACAAAAAAGCCCCTATGTAGGAAATTGAACAGGTCCAGTAAAAACGGACAATAGAAAAACACACCCCCTTATGGTAGAATAAAAGAAACTACCGTAAGGGGGAATTTTTATGCCACGAGAATACAGACATATGAAGCAATATGAAAAAGAAATATTAGAACTCAAAGCAAAAGGACTAACGCAACGAGAAATAGGAGAACAATTAGGATTTAGACAGAGTCAGGTAAAGGAATTTTTTAAGCGATATAATAGAAACAAACGCAAGTTAGCTTCCGGAATAGCGATCAAGCCGAAAGGCAGACCGAGAAAAGATGGAACAGAACTACCACCATCCATTCAGCAATTAGGTAAGCTTGCGCAGTTACAATACGAACTTGCAAGTAAAGAAAGACAGATCAAGAGATTAGAAATGGAAAATGAGCTGATGCGGGATTTTCTCTCGCTCACCGAAAGGAAGTGAGAACAAGCGTAAAATATTTAGTGATCTATCGTCATAAAGAGAAATATTCAATAAGTGAAATGTGTAAATTTTTTGCTGTGTCCCGAAGCGGCTACTATGACTATATAAAAAGGATGGACATTCCGGCAAAAGATTTGCAATTAGCCAAGCTAATACAGGAATGTCAGGCAAAGTGTGGCAAGACCTATGGATACCGTAGAGTGCATATATGGCTGGAACGGAAAGAAATACACTACAATCCAAAGACAATATTGCGGGTAATGCAGAAATACAATCTTCTGTCCGTGGTCAGAAGAAAGAAATACCGCAATTATGGAGAACATCTGCATAGATACCCCAATCTGCTGAACAGAGATTTCAAAGCAGAAAGACCAAATCAAAAATGGGTTACGGACATTTCGTATATAAAGACGGCGCAAGGCGTATTGTATTTGTCAATCATTCGAGATTTATTTGACAACAGCATAGTATCCTACAAGACCGGAACAGAGCAGAATGTAGAACTTGTTTTAAGCAACATTCGCGCGGCTAAGAAAAAAGAGAAGGTCACCGCAGAACTGCAACTCCACAGTGACCAAGGCTTTCAATACACATCGCATCAGTATTTTAAGCTAACTCAATCATACAGCATAACGCCATCTATGTCAAGACGGGGAAATCCGTATGACAATGCTTTAGCTGAAAATTTCTTTTCGATCCTTAAAACAGAGTGCATTTACCGTGCCAAACTCAACACCTATGAGGAGGCGCGCCTCCTCATAGGTGAATACATCCATTTCTACAACAATGAACGAATTCAGCTTAAAACAAAACTGACTCCACTTGAAAAGCGAAGTCAGTATGTTGCTTAAAACCTGATTTTATCTACCATAGGGTGTTTTTGTACTGTCCGTACAAATTGGGGCAGTTCAGTGCTCCGGACGAAGAATGTATCGCCGGAGCAATTTCTATTTGAAAATCGCTGTTTTTCGCAGCTCATGAGCCGAAAAAAGACCCCCAAAAAGCCCTACTTCGTTACACTTGAGCAGAAAAGAGCCATTATGCGAACAGGAGTGCCAAAGGAGCAAAAGACCACGGATATTTCCTTTGACAAAAGCATAAAGATTGTTTATATCCGCACCCACAACACCGACCTAAAGAACCGCTTGACTGCCTTTTCGGAGAAACACCCCGACCTCTGCCGTATGACCGAGGATGATGCTGACATCGGTTGCATGTCCTTTGAGATTGACAAGCGGCGTTTATCCATCCGTCTGACTGTCCCCTACACCGAGGAACGCAGAAAGAATGCCAGTGAGTACGCCAAAAAGAACGGCTTCCAGAGTAAGCCGGAAAGCTGATAGACAAAGGCTACGGTCAAAGCAACGGGTTTAACCCCGTTGCTTTGGATGTGAACTTACAAAGGACACAAAATACATTCAATTATTGCAGAGGAATTATGAGGATAAAATCAACAGTCTCAGATGGGTTTAAGTGCAAATTCACAGAATATTTACAAATCGTCGGCATCAAATCACATGAAATGTATTTACTTTTTACATTTCGCGTGTTATACTAATATTAAATTGGAGGTAGAGTATGGATAACGATGGAATTATGGAGTGCATAGATTTGATGTGTGACACTCTCCCTCAATTAAGAAATGCATTAAACCTAACGCAAGAAGATTTTTCCAAAATAATAGGTGTCTCTCGACAATCAGTTATAAACATGGAACATAAAGAGAAAAAACTTACAAGGTCTATCATAATTTCAATGGTATCCTTCTTCTCTTTAAGGGAAAAGACGGCAGAGATACTTCTTCAAAGCGGATTGTATAACAATACTTTTGTTAAAAACATAGGTTTTTCTGAAAGTGTCGTAATCAAAATACACGAATGGAGCAAGTAGAAAATATGAAGAAAGAAGAATTCTATTTTCAATGGCATTTTATGAATAGCTGTAACTTGAGATGTGCTCATTGCTATCAAGAAGGCTATCATTACGAAGACTTACCATTGGATAAATTATTACAAATTGGGAACCAAATCACAACTGCTTTAAGAAAATGGAATATGTTGGGCAGAATATCTCTGACAGGAGGAGAGCCTTTTTTAAGCCCACATATACTTACATTGGTTGACTTTTTGGAAAAATCAGACGAAATTAAACAGTTTGATATTCTAACAAACGGAACCTGCATAACAGACAAACATATTGCAGCTCTGGTTCAGTCCAAAAAACTACATCAGATTCAAATCTCGCTGGATGGTCCGATTGAAGAAATTCATGACGGAGTTAGAGGAAAAGGAACATTCCGAAAGGTTTTGGAAACAATTAAGAAACTGCAAGCTAATAATATCGAGGTTTCCTTTATGTTTACCTTGATGCGTCAGAACAAGGAATATGCTTTGCAGATTATTGATTTTGCAGAGCAGTGCAATGTAAATGCGGTAACAGTCGAGAGAGTCACTCCTTGTGGACACAGTAGTTTGGACGACATTCTAAGCAAGGAAGAAATCAAGTCCATTTACGAAGGAATTACAGTGCGTGCGAATGAAATAAACTCCAAACTCACTGTAAGACGCTTGCGTCCTTTGTGGATCAACACAGCACATCTGGACTGCACCGGCAATGAAAAGATAGGCGGTTTTTGTCCAGTCGGACTGACTTCATTAGCTATCCTTTGGGATGGAACTGTATTACCGTGTAGACGCCTGGAAATTCCTATTGGAAACATTCTCGAAGATGGACTATTTAAAATTTGGTATGACAGCGATATTCTGTGGCAAATAAGAGACAAAAACAATTTGAAGGGAAAATGCCACGGGTGCGTTAATGTTGAGCGCTGCGGTGGATGCAGAGCGATTGCTTATGCAACTACAGGTGATTATATGGGGGAGGACATTCAATGTTGGATTTAACGAAAAAGTTTCAGCTCAAAGAAGAAATTGTATTAAGAAAAATTGACAGCAAGTGCTGGGCGCTAAATATTGAGAACGGTAATCAGTATCGTCTAAACGAAGTTTCTTATCTTATTTTGGACTCGTTTAGAGATGCATCTACGGTCGAGGAAATGATTGCGATTGTAAAAAAAGAGTATGCGGTTGATAAGGAACGATTGATTGCAGACTGTTCTTTGATGATTCAGACTGCTGTCGATAAAAACATTTTGAAGGAGGTTTGACCATGAAAGAGTATTCTGCACCTATCATTCTGGAAGAAGACGAAATGCTTTTCACTAAGGATGTTTGGGAAAACTTTAGTGAAGGTAATTGGTGCTTCGGTTGCACAAATTGCAATTGCAACTAAACCGTAATGAGAAGGGGGCACTCTTGCATAAAGAGTCCCCCTTCTTGTGCATGGAGGAGGCAAAGAAATGAGAATTATTGATGCACATATGCATATAGGTTTACAGTCCTTTTGCGACAACGAAAATAGCGAGTTTCAGTACGACCTCTGTTCCACATACGACGAGATCATCGAACTGATGGATGCCAGTGATGTTGATATGGCTATAATTTTGCCCATTCCACACAAGGACTTTAATACTGTAAAAGCAAACAGCTATGTTTTTGAAGCCTATCAAAAACATTCAGATAGACTAATCCCCTTTTGCAGAATAGATGAACATTTGGAAGAAAATATCGAGAAAGGCTTCCGAGGGGTAAAATTACATCTTCTTTATGAGGAAGTAGATATAAAAAATATTAAGAAGGAACTTCAACAAATAGAAGATGCTAACATCCCTATTATTATTCATGCGAAATTTGCAAATAAGGTTAAGCAGGTCGAACAAATATTAAAATACGCACCTAACCTCAATATCATTCTGGCTCATATGGGGAGAGGACACCTATATACCGGTGAGCAAACGATTGATAATGCATTAGCACTTAAGAAATATCCTAATGTGTATATGGACTTATCTACCGTCGGTGATTTGCAGTCGATAATCAATGTATGTGAAATTCTTGGATATGACAGAGTGATTTACGCTTCAGATTATCCATTTGGAAAAAATTGTTTGGGCGAAAAATATAGATATACCGATGAACTCAATGCCCTCAAGAAAAACTTAAGCCGTGAGCAGAGTGAGCTAATCTTTCACGAAAATATAGAAAGATTGCTGGGGTTGAAAAACGATATCTATGTTCGCCGAGCAAAAAAGGCAGATGTTGAATCTGTCATGGATATGTTTAATTCGATAAACAGCGAAGACCAAAAATTCTTAGCTTATGGCAATAAAGCGTCACTGATTAGACAAATCGTCAGAAGTGAAAGGCATTGCTATGTTGCTGTGTATGAAAATAAAGTTGTCGGATTTTTGCGTGAAAGTGGACGTCCGGAAGGTTATTCTTTATTGGAAGAAATACTTGTTCTTCCGGAATGTCGTGGCAAAGGTGTAGCCACTAAATTGATAAGTCATTATCATCGTGCTTTTCATAAAAATATGGCGAAAACAAATGCATCTAATCATAAAATGATAAATATGTTAAGTAAAAACGGCTACATAGCTGAAAACCCAGATGCTCCCAGAATAATTAACTGGGTGAGAAACGGAGAATAGATGTGAATACAGACAATGCATATTACTGGTCGATAACAGAAACAAAAAGGCAAGCTGTTCTTGTGAGGAGCGAAATAGAAAGGTTGACAAGTAAATTCTTTTTCGATAGAGATTTTATTTTTGTTGAACCACCTGTTCTCCATGAGGCAATCGCAAACAAGAAATCGGAGATTTATATTCCTCTGTATAATGGAAAGTATTCATTGTCGTCCAGCAATGCATTGTTTATGGGTATGTATGCCTCTGAATTTAACAAGGTATTTACTATATCGAAATGCTTCCGTGACGAAAGTGACACCTTGAATCATTTGGTAGAATTTGACATCCTGGAGGTGGAGATGTTGAATTGCACCATGGATGATATGATACAACTGATTCAATCCTATTTGGAATTTGTTTTGGATCAACTGTTGGAATCTTCCTCCATAAAATCATTGTCCGAGCTGACCGCAAGGATAATGAAGTTAAAAGATGAACTTACTCCTCACATTATGACATACGATGACTTTGTATCGAACCTATCCGGGGATGATTACGATGAACGCACAGATATTAGTGATGTAGATTATTTAGTGTCGAAGCAACTAAAGGAGATTGTAATAATCGTCGATTACCCTACCAGGTTTGCTACATGGACTTCTAAAAATATAGGAAACGGAAAAAGCATCACAATGAATATTTTACTGCCGGAAACATATGGAGAACTATGTGAAGGTTGCGAACGAACCAATGATGTTGAACTGCTTCAAAATAAAATACGCCTTGCAAAGGTGGAGCCAATTCAATGGTATGTTGATTCTGTAAAAAAAATCAAGACAGATCGATGTGGCTTCGGATTAGGAATTGATAGACTTGTGCGATGGATTATTGGCGCAGACCAAATTCGTGATACACGCTTTTTTCCAAGAGTAAAATCGGAGGACTAAATAATGTCAAAATACGAAAATAGAGCGACAATGTCGCTATTGAATATGTGTAATGAGATGTTCAGAAAGAATATCGAAATTCGCCGCATCACAAAAACCTGTGCTTTACTTCTTATGTCGGGGCTTTCTCCACACGATATTCCCTCAAAAATTATCGATAAATGCCTTGCGTCTCAAAAAGACGACGGTGGATTTATTGGTAATACAGATACCTTATGGAACATTAAATTCTTGGAGTTCTATCCTCAATATGAGACGGAACGCAAGAGAGCAATAAAGTGGCTCGTGTCAGGTAATGGTGATGAAGAAGGATTTGGGAGAAGCAAGCGAGATATGCACCGAATCCCCGTAACAGGTCTTGCACTTTATTTATTGCCGGAGATTGCAACGGAGAAAAACTTGGAATGGCTGGAGAAGACATGGAGTTCGGAGTTAAGTTCTTTGACCTATAAAGCGGCATATTCGATTTTAGCATTTAACCAAAATAATTATAAACCTACGACAAATGATAAACTTATTCATGAGACGGTTACATGGTTATGCAAGCAGCAGGAAGTAAGTGGAGGGTTTGCTCCATGGCTCAATCATCCTGTTGGGGAAAATGTTTATTGTACAGCCGTTGCGTTGGTCGCTTTAATCAGTATGCAAGATGATGCTTACAGAGAAACCATTAAACGAGGATATGAATATCTGTGCAGAACGCAATTGAAAAGCGGAATATGGGCATATCACGAAATTGAGGATGGTGCTTCATGGGGATTATTTGCATTGACTCAAGCCGAAAAATACTTGGAGGTATAGGCTATGAATGTTCTTGTAATTTATCCGAAGCCAGATAAAGCTAAGAAACCAAGATTTGGTTTTTCTTATGAAATGCTTTTGATCGCTACGATCTTGTCTAAATACCATCAAGTAGGTATTAAGGATTATTCATGTGAGACTTTTGATGAGCATGAACTTATAGAACATGTGCGTAGAGAAGATGTTGATATTGCTCTTGTTGAATGTGACTCTTATGCATTGAAGCGTTCCCAAAACATTTTACACGCCGCAGAAATCATTGATATGTTAAATCAATATACTCACACAATCGCTTACGGAAACTATTGCTATATCACCAAGAAAGATTTTGGCAATGCAAAGCAAACAGTAACCGATAACGAAATTAACAACATCATTGATTTCGTCAATCAGTATGAGAAAAACAGTATCATTCCTCATGTAGAGGCATATGATGAACTTCCGTATATCGACAGAAGTATGCTCTTACCCATTCCATACTATAAGGACAACGAAAGGAACACTCTTTTGCAGACATCTAAGGGGTGTGAAAACACTTGTATATTCTGCCAAAGAAAAGGTTGGCAACATTGTTATGTTACCCATTCAGACGAATATGTACTGGACGAGTTGAAGGTCATTAAGGAAAACGGGTACAGAAATGTGTGGATTACAGATGAGAATTTTACGTTTAATCTTTCCAGGGCGAAGAAATTGCTAAGAAAAATCATGCAGGCAAATTTGCATGAAGACCTCCGATTCTTTATTAGTAGTTGGGCAAACATTGATGAAGAATTTTTGGACTTAGCAAAGAAATGTAATATACGAATTATCAGTTTCGGCATTGAAAGCGGAAACAGTGAAATACTGCAATTTTACAGAAAAAACATCAATATAAAGAAAGTGCCGAGCATTATTCAATATGCTAATTCTATTGGCATATTTACCGTGGGTAATTTTATTATAGGTGCTCCAATGGAAACCGAGGAAACAATCAACGAAACATTTTACCTTATCAGAAATTGTGAGTTTGACCAAGTCAATATAAAAAATCTTGATTATATGATAGGGTCTACTCTTTATGAGTCTCTTGATGATGAATTAAAAGTAAAAGACCATGTATTTGCTTGTATTGAAAATGGACTAAATAGATTTAAGTTAGAAGACATAAAAAAGATAAAGGATACTTTCTTATCGGAGTATTACAAAGCTCATCGAACAGCCATTGAGCAAAAAATCAGACTTTATGGCACACCGTTTTAAGAAAAGGAGACAGCGGAAAATGAAACTATTGGGATGGCTGAAAAAGAAGAAAGCAAAAAAAGATGTGAAAGTGCAAACAGACAAAGATGATAGAGATGTTTGTCCGGAGTGTGGCGGAAAAGGTTACAGAATCAACGATAATCACTATTTAGCAGATAATGATTACGAACGCCGATATTCGAGTTGTAGGAGGTGTAACGGTACAGGTCGCTACCACTCCGATACCGATAATTGTTAGGGAGGTACTACATGAAAACTATGAAAGGACGAATTGTTGAAATCGAAAAATATCAAAGTCGAGCAACCTACATAAAACAAGGGGTAAAGGGCTATGACCAATATAAATATGATAATTATCCCGGAGGAAATGGAACATATGTTACTGGTGGAGAATATCTTGGTACCGTATTGGAAGTGAAGGTTTTTATTTATGATATTAACTGCTGTAAAACTTTTGATGTTTATGATGATGTTCTAAGTTTAGCCGGGAAGAAAAAGATTTCATCTCAGTTGCTTGCAACCATAGAATCTCATAAGGGTGATAAAGTTGATGTTTATACCGATGCCGGTAGAAACTTTAATTTTAATGCGAGCATTCTATTAAAATGAAAATGACTAAGCCAAAGGCGATCAACCGTAAAAAGTTGGTCGCTTTTGCTTTGCTCGTTTCCAATAATTCATTACATACCGTTGCCCATCCTGGGATAAGGTACAATAAGTTTCGCAAAAATAAAAAGAGACATGGCTTGCAGAACTCTGGTAGAATGAAGTCGCGACACACCATTCTGAAAGGAG
>NZ_JAOQKD010000023.1:0-39995 GCF_025567065.1 Megasphaera stantonii | reverse complement strand
CCAATTACCTCCTTCGGTGGTACTGTTTCTTACTATTATTATACGCTATTTCTCGTCAAAAATCAACCATTTGTTGTGACAGAGCCTTGTTTTTTTGCCCCTGCTGGGACTTGAAAGGCCGCGGCGCCTATTGTTACAATGTATATAAGAAGGTATAATGAGAAGCGTTGCTTTTAGATTAGGAGGAAACTATATGCATATTGCGCAATACACGAAAGCGCAGACCTTGGCTGAGGCTTGGGAGCTCCATCAGAAAAAGGGCTCCGTCGTCCTCGGAGGCTGCTGCTGGCTGCGCTTGTCGCCGCAGCGCATCATACGGCAGGCCGTCGATATATCGGCCCTGCCGCTGTATGATATAGAGGAAAGGGAAACAGAATTCCGCATCGGAGCTATGGTTTCGCTGCGGGACCTGGAGCTTTGCCCGTCTTTCGCCGCCTATACGCAGGGCGCTTCCAAGGAAGCACTGCGCCATATCGTAGGCGTGCAGTTCCGCAACTTGGCTACCATTGGCGGCAGCCTGTGCGGCCGCTTCGGCTTTTCCGACGTGCTGACGTTGCTGCTGGCCTTAGACGCCAGCGTCGTCTTGTACAAGGGCGGCGAGATTAAGCTGGCCGATTTTGCCGAAGCCGGGCCGGGGAGCGATATCCTGACGCACGTCGTCGTGCCTAAGACAAACCGGCATACGGCCTATGCGTCGCTGCGGCTCAACGCGACAGATTTTCCCGTTCTTGCCTGCGCCGTTTCCTGTACGGCTGCCGAAGTACGCTGCGCCGTCGGCGCTCGTCCGGCCAGAGCGAAGGTTCTTTGTACAGCGAGGGACGAAGCGGAACGGGCCGGTGCAGAAGAAACGGCGCGGCAATGGGCCGACGCACTGACTTACCAGTCCAATACGCGCGGCTCGGCAGAGTATCGCCGCGATATGGCCGAGGTCTTGTGCCGCCGGCTGTTGAAGCAGGTCTTGGAGGAGAGTAAATGATGAATATAACCTATTGGCTTAACGGAATAAAACAAAGCGATGAAATCGAAGCCGGCACAATGCTCCTCGATTTCCTGCGCTCCAAAGGCTGCTACAGCGTAAAATGCGGCTGCGAGACGACGAACTGTGGCCTGTGTACGGTGTGGATCGACGAAAAGCCCGTCTTGTCCTGCGCCGTCCTGGCTGCCCGTATCGACGGCAAGCAGGTGACGACGCTGGAAGGGCTGCAGGAGGAAGCGACGGAGTTCGCCATGTACATGGGACGCGAAGGCGCCGACCAGTGCGGCTTCTGTAATCCCGGCTTCGTCATGAATGTCTTGGCTATGGCCCGCGAGCTGGAAGCGCCGACGGAGCAGGAAATCAAAGAGTACCTGGCCGGCAATTTGTGCCGCTGCACGGGCTACGTCGGCCACATGCGGGCGATACGAGATTATTTGCAGGCTAAGGGAAAGGCGGTGCAGGAATGAAAGCAGTCAATCAGCCTATTATGAAGAAAGATGCCGTCAGTCTGGTTACGGGCCAGCCGGTGTATACGGAGGACATCGCGCCGAAGGACTGCCTGGTCGTCAAGGCCCTGCGCAGCTCCCATGCCCACGCCTGGGTCAAGTCGGTGCAGACTGACGCGGCGAAAAAAGTGCCAGGAATCGTCTGCATCGTCACGGCCGACGACGTGCCTCATACGAGGTTTACCATTGCCGGCCAGACCTATCCCGAATTGAGCCCCTACGATAAGCTCATCCTGGATAAGCACATCCGCTATGTCGGGGACCCGGTGGCCCTCGTTGCCGGCGTGACCGAAGAGGCCGTCGACAAGGCGCTGCGGATTATCCGCGTCGAATACGACGTATTAGAGCCTCTTCTCGATTTTACGAAAGCGAAGGATAACCCCATCGTCGTCCATCCGGAAGAGGACTGGAATCCCGTCGTCGACGTCAGCGGCGACAACAAGCGCAACCTCGTGGCCCAGGCCGAAGAAAACTGGGGCGACGTCGAAGGGACGCTGGCTTCGTCGGACATCGTCATCGACCGGACGTACCACACCAAGCAGGTGCAGCAGTCCATGATGGAAACCTTCCGGGCCTATTCGTATAAGGATATGTACGGACGCCTGACGATTGTCAGCTCGACGCAGGTTCCCTTCCATGTGCGGCGCATCGTCGCGACGGCCCTGGAAATTCCTAAATCGCAGGTCCGGGTTATCAAGCCGCGCATCGGCGGCGGCTTCGGCGCGAAGCAGACCGCCGTCATGGAAGTGTATCCGGCTGTCATTACCCATATTACGGGCAAACCGGCTATGATGATTTACACCCGCGAAGAATCGATGACCGTATCGTCGCCGCGTCATGAGGCGGCCGTTCACGTCAAGGTCGGTGCCTCTAAGGACGGGCGTATCCGCGTCATTTCTGTCGAATCCTTGTGGAATGCCGGCGCCTACGGAGACCATAGCCCGACGACGGTTACTCTTTCGGGTCACAAATCCATTCCGTTGTATAACCAATTTGAAGCCTTCCGCTTTGCCTATGAAGCGGTGTATACTAATACAATTGCCGCCGGCGCATACCGGGGCTACGGCGCGACGCAGGGCATCTTCGCCCTCGAATCGGCTGTCAACGAACTGGCGGCGGCCCTGCAGATGGACCCCGTCGAGCTGCGGCTGAAAAACATGGTCCGCCAGGGCGAAACGATGCCGGCTTACTTCGATGAAACGGCCCTGAGCTGTACGCTGGACCAGTGCCTGCTTCGCGTAAAGGATATGATCGGCTGGGATGAAAAATATCCGAGAAAGGTCCTGCCGAACGGCCATATCCGCAGCGTCGGCCTGTCGCTGGCCATGCAGGGCTCGAGCATTTCCAACGTCGACGTAGCCTCCGTTACGATCAAGGTCAACGACGACGGCTTCTATTCCCTTAATATCGGCGCGACGGATATGGGTACGGGGTGCGACACCATATTGGCCCAGATTGCCGCCGAGTGCCTGCAATGTCCCGTCGACAACATCGTGACGTACGGCGTCGACACGGATACGTCGCCGTACGACAGCGGTTCCTATGCCTCGTCTACGACGTACTTGACCGGCAAGGCTGTGGAAAAGACCTGCCAGACCTTGATTCAGCGCATGAAGGAACGGGCGGCCTTGGTACTGAAGCCGGCTGCCATAGAGGATTTGGACTTTACGGGCGAAGCGATTGTCGACGTCGTTTCGGGCAAGGCCATTACCATCAAGGATTTGGGCAACGGTGCCATGTGCGGCAATGAAATCGCCTTGGAAGCGACGGAATCCCATTACTCGCCGACGTCGCCGCCGCCGTATATGGCCGGGGCCGCTGAAATCGACTTAGACCCCGAGACGGGCCATATTGAGCTCGTCGACTTTGCCGCCGTCGTCGACTGCGGTACCGTCATCAATCCGGCCTTGGCCCGCGTGCAGGTCGAAGGCGGTCTGGTCCAGGGTATCGGCATGGCCCTCATGGAAGACGTGACGATTACTGAGACAGGACGCATTCAGCAGAATTCGTTCATGCAGTACCGCATTCCCAGCCGCATGGATTTAGGCAGCATCCGCGTAGAATTTGCGCCCAGCTACGAGCCTAACGGCCCCTTCGGTGCAAAATCTATCGGCGAAATCGTCATCAACACGCCGTCTCCGGCCATCGCCGACGCTGTATACAATGCCGTCGGCGTCCGCTTTACGGACCTTCCCATTACGGCGGAAAAAGTATATATGACTTTGAAGCATAAACAATAAAATCAATACGATCATAAAAAAAGACACGACCCGTCGGCATAGAAGTGCTGACAGGTCGTGTTTTGTCGTATGTTTGTATATTATTTTGTTTGTCCTTCCGGCAGGATGCGGGCTAGGACGATGTGGTACCGTTCTCCGTACTGCTTCATCGCTTCGGAAATGTGCTTCCGTATGGCGCGGATGTGCTTCTTCGTGTATTCCTGCGGCGGGATATGGAGGTCGCAGATGATGTTGAGGCGGACCTTTCCCGACGTGATGCGGAGGTTGTCCGTATGGTACTGGGGATATTCCTTTTGGATAAACGTATCCAGCAAGCGGCGCGTCTGCGTGATGACCTGCTGGTCCGTACACAAGGGGTCCATGTGGATGCTGAACTCGATTTGGAATTTTTCCTGAATTTCGTCTTCCAGTACGTCTAAAGCTGCGTGGACTTCAACTAAATCGGCCATGTCGGGGATTTCAGCGTGAAGGGAGCCGAACATGCGGCCCGGGCCGTAGTCGTGGATTTTGATGTCGTGGACGCCTACGACGTAATCGCACTGCAGGGCCATCTGGACGATTTCCTTGACGAGCTGTTCATCGGGAGCCTGGCCGAGGAGAATGTTGACGACTTCTCTTACGATGCCGTATCCGGCGTAGATGATCATGAGGCCGATGAGCGTCCCGGCGGCGGCGTCGACGGGCAGGGTCGTAAATTGCTGGGCAATCGTCGCGACCAGGACGCCTGTCGTGGCGATGGCGTCGTTGATGCTGTCGGCTGCCGTGGCTTCGTTGACGCCGGAGTTGATTTTTTTGCCGATGTAGCGGTTATAGTAGTACATCCAGCCCTTTACGGCGATAGACAAGATGAGGACGCCGATGCTCCAGTAGGAATTTTCCATCGGCTCCGGCGCGAAGAACTTGGCAATCGACGTTTCGCACAGCTTGTAGCCGACGACGAGGATGATTATGCCGATGGTCAGGGACGCTAAGTATTCGAACCGGCCGTGGCCGAAGGGGTGGTCCTTATCGGGCGGGCGGTTGCTCAGCTTGGCGCTGATAATCGAAATGGCCGACGATCCCATGTCCGTAAGGTTGTTGAAGGCATCGGATAAGATGGCGATACTGTTGGACATCATGCCGACGGCAAATTTGCTGGCAAATAAAAAGAGGTTGCAGAAGATGCCCAGGAGACCGCCGAGAATACTGTACTTTTCCCGGACCTTTTTATCCGCCGTATTTTCATAATCTTTTATGCAGAGGCGTATGATTGGCTCTATCATATCAAGTCACCTTTCTTCAAACGTTTACGTACTATTGTAGCAAATTCTGCAAAAGAAACAAGAGGAAACGAGAAAGAATTTGAGAATGAACGGCATAGCTTCCAGGTATAAACGGCGAAGACTTGAAATGGTAAAACTGTTTTCATATAATAGTATACATCGCATAAAAGAAAGGGGAATGCCTATGCATATACCGAAAGTATTTATCTTCGACATGGATGGAACGATGTTTGACACCGAGCAGATCTCTTATATATGCTGGCGGGACGTTTGCCGGGAATACGGGTACGAGTTGCCGGAAGACCTGTTCCGCAGCGTCATCGGCATGGACAACCGGCGCATCGCCGCCGTATTCGGACGATACTTCGGGCCGGAGTTTCCGTACGATCCGATTCGCGAGAAAAAAGTAGCCGATCAGCTGCAGTATTACCGGGAGCACATCATTCCGGTTAAACCGGGATTGCAGGATATACTGGCCTATGCAAAAGGGCGAGGCAGCCGCTGCGCCGTTGCGTCGTCGTCGCCGGAATCACAGATTCGCTTTCTGCTGGAAAAGGCCGGCGTCGCTTCGTATTTTTCCGTCGTCCAGAGCGGCGAAGACGTAGCGCACGGCAAGCCGGCTCCGGATATCTTTTTGGAAGCCTGCCGCCGGGCCGGCGCAGAGCCGGAACAGGCCCTCGTGCTGGAAGACTCGAGAAACGGCTTGCTGGCCGCCCATGCAGCTCATATTCCGTCGGTCTTTATTCCCGACATCGCTCCCGTGTCCGACGACGTCGCGGCCCTGGCCTGGAAGCGATGCCGGACCCTGGCTGACGTGCCGGCCTTGCTGGAAGCGGAAGAAAAGGCGGTGGAGAGAGCATGACGCAGCGAAAGAAAATGATGGCCTTCCTGACGGTCTTTTTAGGTATGCTGGCGGCTATTGCGCCGTTATCGACGGATATGTATCTGCCGGCCCTTCCGTTCATGATGGAAGATTTTTCCGTTACGCCGTCTATGATCCAGCTGACGCTGACGGCGTCGATGGCCGGCATGGCGGCCGGGCAGATTATCGCCGGACCGGCCAGCGACGATATGGGGCGGCGCAAGCCTCTCGTCATCGGCATGGCCGTATTTACGCTGTCTACGATAGGTTGTATTTTTTCTTCGTCTATTTATCTCTTTTTAGCCTTTCGCTTTGTACAGGGCTTTTCCGGCGGGGCCGGCATCGTCATTGCCAGGGCGATTGCCCGCGACGTATGCAAGGGGCCGGCCCTGACGCGGTTTTTCTCCATGCTCATGCTGGTCAACGGGCTGGCGCCTATTTTAGCGCCGGTCATCGGCGGGCAGATCCTGCGGTTTGCGGCTTGGCAGGGCGTGTTTGTCCTGCTGGCCTTCATTGGGGCCGCTTTAACGGCCGGCGCGTTTGCCATGGGAGAAACCCTGCCGGCGCGGCGGCGGGCTGCCGGCGGCGTCCTGTCCAGTTTGAAAGGCTTTGGCGGATTGTTTCGCCAGTCCTATTTTATGGGCCACTGCCTGATGCAGTGTTTTGCCTTCGCCGCCTTTTTCGCCTATATATCGGGGTCGTCTTTTGTGTTTCAAAATGTATATCACGTGTCTCCGCAGGGATTCAGTCTCATCTTCGGCACGAACGGCATCGGCCTCATGCTGAGCGGCGCGTTGACAGGGCGTTTGGCCGGCACGGTAGCCGACTGGAAAACGCTGCGGGCGTCGCTGTGGATTGCCGTTGTCGGCAGCGCCGTATTGCTGGCTTCTTTCTTTGCGCAGGCGCCGCTGCCTGTAATCGTCGTCGTCCTCTTCATCACCGTGTCAACTCTGTCGGCTCTGGGGACGAGCAGCTTTTCCCTGGCCATGCAGTCCCAGGGCCGCAACGCCGGCAGCGCGTCGGCCCTCATCGGCTTCTTCTCCATGATATCGGGAGCCGTCATGGCCCCGGTTGTCGGCATTGCCGGCAGTTATACGGCCATTCCCATGGGCGTCGTCATGGTAGTGGGAGAACTGGGGGCATTGCTGTCGTTTTACGGGCTGATTTATCCGGCTCATAAGAATGAATGGTAAAGCCGTACAAGAAATAACTAATAGAACCGCAATGCAGCAAAAGCTGCCGTCTGAAGAAAACATGGATTTTCTTCAGCGGCAGCTTTTTATGATGATGCAGTGAAATTGTATTAGATATTCCGCGAGGCGAGGACTTCCAGCGGCTCGTCAGGCCGCGTGAAGGAAATATCCGGTGCCTGGGTCAAGTAGTCCAAGGCGTAGCCTACGCAGGCTGTGGTTCCATAGATCAAGCCATCTTCGTCGAGGTCGAACTCCGGCGTGTGGTGGTTGGCACCGCAGCCTTTGTCGGCGTTGGCAATGCCCGTAAAGGTCAGGACGCCGGGGTAGAGGCGGGCTGTGATGGCGAAGGTTTCCGAGGCCATCCAGGGCGTGCAGTCAGCCAGGGCACCAGGGCCGATATAGGAAGCGACGGCTTGTTCGGCGAGTTTTGCGCAGACCGGGTTGTTCTGTACCTCAAATAAGGGCTTGGGCATGTGCAGGATATCGTAGGTGCAGCCGTAGGTGCGGCAAGCGTTGTCAAGGATGCGCAGAAATTCTTCGTAAAACCGTTTGCCGGCCTGGTCGTAACTGAAGAAGCGGCACGTACCGGCAAAGGTCAGGTCATTGGGGATGACGTTGAGGGCGCTGCCGCTGTGGAGTGAGCCGATGGATACGGTAAGCCCGCTCAGGGGCGGCACGACGCGCATGCGCAGGGCCTGCAGATCGCTGTAAAAAGCGTGGAAGCAGTCGATAGGGCTTTGGGCCAAATCAGGACGGGAGCCGTGGCCGCCGTGGCCATTGATCCTGATTTCGAAGCCGAAGCCGCCGGCCATGGGCGCTTCGCGGCAGACGGCGATTTTTCCCGTCGGAATGTCCCAGCGCACGTGGGTAGCATAGCAGGCGTCGATGTGCCAGCCGCTTTTTTCTTCTATATAGTGAAGGAGATAGGCCAAGGGGCCCGATTCTTCTTCACCTTGCTCGAACATGAGGATGATTTTGCCGTTCCAGCGGTCCTTCCACTGGTTCAGCAGTTTGGCGGCGACGAGCTGCATGGCGATGTGACCGTCGTGGCCGCAGGCGTGCATGACGCCGGGGGTATGGGACCGGCAGCTGCGCTGCTGAGACAGGTTGCAGTCGCTTTCCTCGATAGGCAGGGCGTCGATATCGGCGCGCAGGAGCAGGGTCTTCCCCGGATTTTGGCCGTCTATCCAGCCGAGGATGCCGCCGTGCTCTATATGGCGGCTGGCGATGCCGTATTCGGCAAGCTTTTCCTGAATATAGGCCATCGTCTGCGTTTCCTGACGGGACAGCTCGGGATGTTCGTGGCAGCGGCGGCGGATGGCTGTCAATTCAGCCGCTTCTTGCTGTACTGCTTGTAATATATGATGCATGGTCAACACTCCTTTGGGTTATTCTTCAATGCCGGCACGGGCTGCAATTCCCCTGTCGTAGGGATGCCTGCGCTTGTGGATTTCCGATACGTAGTCGGCCAGGGAGAGCAGGCGCTCTGACGGGTCGCGGCCGGTCAGGACGACTTCCAGCGTATCGGGCCGGGTACGGAGGAAGGAAAGCAGTTCGTCTTCCGGGAGTAGTCCCAGACGGCACGCCGGCAGGGCTTCATCCAGTACGAGCATGTCCGGCGTTTCCCGGCGGCAGTGCTCGACGATTTCATGGAACAGGGCTCGCTGCTGCCGTTTCGTCTCTTCTAGCTCGTCCGGCGTCATCTGAAAGGTGAATTTGGAAGGGCCTTCGCCCCGCATCACCGTGACGGCGTCCAGCTGCTGCAGGACGGCCAGCTCGCCTGTTTCTCTGGTTTTGAGAAACTGAGCGAATACGACGCGGCCTCCCCGGCCGACGCAGCGGATGGCCAGGCCGACGGCGGCCGTCGTCTTCCCCTTGCCGTCGCCGCAATATATATGAATCAATCCGGTGTCCATAACAGGTCTCCTCGTATGATAGTCAAGAATAAAATTTTATAGTTTCCAGTATAGCATATTACGCTATTTTCTCAATAGAAAAAAGCATAGCTGAAATTTGCAGGTAATTTTGACAAATAGGGAAAAGAATTCTATAATGTCTTAATTACATTTTTACAAGAGGAGGCTTTATGGACGAAAACGAACTGCACGTTCTCTTGATGCTGGGCTTTTATCGCTCCAACAGGGAAATCGTGAAGCAAACGACGAACAGCGGGCTGATGCCGGGACAGCCTAAGATTTTGGAATTTTTAAGCTCCAACGACGGCTGCAACCAAAAGGAAATCAGCCGGGGCTGCGTATTGGATAAGTCGACGGTGACGAGCCTGCTGAAGCGCATGGAAAAGATCGGACTCATCCGCAAGGAGTTTCATCAGGACGATTTGCGGTGCGCCCGCATTTATTTGACGGACGCGGGAAAGGAAAAGGCCGCCTGGGTGCGGTCGGTCATGCGGGATATCGACGGACAGGGCTGGCAGGGAATATCCGACGAGGAACGCCGGTGCTTTATGAACGTGTTCCACAAGATTATCCGCAATCAGAAAAAATGGGATGAACGGTATTGAGGACTGCCTGGGCCGGATTCCGTTCTAAGCTACTCATCAAGGTGTAATCGTGGTATAATACATAAATTAACAGGACTAATGGAAAGGGGGCGTCGGCTGTGGAACCTGTCGTACGCAGCGTGTTGGAGGCGTTGAACGAAGCCGGGTATGAAGCGTATATCGTCGGCGGCGCCGTCCGGGATTTGCTCATGAAACGAACGCCTCATGACTACGACGTGACGACGTCGGCCCGGCCTGAGGAAATACGGGCCATTGCAGCGGCCCGGGGCTGGCATACGGCGGAGATACAAAGCGAGCGCTTCGGCATCGTCGTCCTTGTCGTCGACGGCATGACGATCGAAACGGCAACCTTTCGCGGCGAGGCCTACGGCGACGACGCCCACCGTCCCGATCAGGTCTGGTATGCCTCGACGCTGCGCGAGGACGTGCTGCGCCGCGACTTTACCGTCAACGCCCTGGCTATGGATAAGGACGGCCATATTTACGACTATACGGGCGGGCAGAAGGACATCCGCAAGAAACGGTTGGTTACGGTCGGCGACGCGCGGCGGCGGTTTCAGGAAGACGCGCTGCGCCTGTTCCGGGCATGCCGGTTTACGGGGCAGCTTGATTTCCTGCCCGATAAAGAACTGATACAAGCGATGCCTGAGGCATTTCACCGCGTCGCTGGCCTGTCCGTCGAGCGGGTCGTCGGTGAAATCGACCGCCTCATGACGACGCCGGCGGCTTATAAAGGACTGGATGTGTTGGTGCGGACCGGCCTCGGCGCCTGCAGCTGCCGGCGCAGGGAAAACGGCGTGTATCAGGACGTGCCCATCTTGCCGGAGTGCAGCCATTTGCCGTCGACTCCCCAGTCGCGTCCCTTTCACTTGTTCGACGCCTGGTTTCATACGTTAGCCGTCGTGGCCCACACGCCGCCGGATTTGACGATTCGCTACGGAGCCTTTTTCCACGACGTCGCCAAGGGCATGCCGGGAATCCGGGGCGTTCACAAAGGCCGCTATACGGACTACGGCCACGACGCCAAGGGCGCCGAAGTGGCCGAGGCCGTTTTGCTGCGGTGGCGCAAGCCGCCGGATTTTGCCAAGAGGGTAGCCTGGCTGGTCAAGACGCATATGAAATTTCATTATTTTGCCAATACAGGGCAGGGTGACGTAGATAAATGGCTGCGCCGCGAAGCGCTGGAAGGGCCCTTTCGCCGGACGGACGAGCTGGTGGAAGCCGTTCGGCAGGCGACGGCCGTAGCTTGCGGCGATATTCTGGGCTGCGGCCATCGGGACGCAGATACGAGCGGCACCGAATCGTTCGGCGAATACATGGCCCTGTTAGCCGGCCAGATGCCGGTCGGCACGAAGGATCTGCGCTACGACCGGCGCATACCGGACGCCTGCGGCCGCCGGACGGGAGAATGCCTGCGCGTCCTGCTCAAGCGCGTGCAGAATAAGGAATTGCAGAACGACGCCGACGTACTGGCTGAGGCGGCGGAGAAGTGGCTCAAGCGCCATACTGGAGATAGTACATGACGGAAGATAAGGATATCAAGCAATACAAAAAGATTCGAAAACGTATAGGAACGTGCGTATTGGTGCTGTTTGTATTCTGCGCTTTTATCAGCATGCGTCTCGTATATCTGCAGGTTGTCCAGCGGGGAGAGCTCACGGAGATGGCTGACAGCCAGGCCGAAACGGACCGAAAGCTCCAGTCGCCGCGGGGCACGATTTTTGACCGCAACGGCAAGGTGCTGGCCATCAGCGAAATGGCGAAATCCTTATACGCTGACCCGACGATGCTCAATAAGCCGCCTGCTGATATTGCACGCATGCTGGCGCCGTATTTGCGCATGCCCGAAGGGGATATTCAAAAGGCCTTGGAAGAAGATACGGCTTTCGTGTGGCTGGAGCGGACTATGGATCACGAAAAATACGAAGGCGCGGCCCAGGTCATCAAGGAGCAGAAGCTGGAAGGGCTGCGGTTTATCGACGAAAACCACCGCTTTTATCCCAATAACGGCTTAGCCGCGCAGGTCATCGGGTTCGTCGGGGAAAACGACGAGGGCCTGGACGGCATCGAAATGATTTTGGATGAAGAAATACGGGGCAACGTGCAGACCTTCCGGCTCATGACCGATAAAAATAACATTCCTATTTTTGATTCGGCCCTGGAAAAGATACTGCCCGACAAGGAACGGTCCGTCCGGCTGACGCTGGACAGTACGATTCAATTCTTGGCGGAAAAAAGTCTGGACGGCATCATGGAGCGGAGCCGCCCAGAAGGAGCGGCGGTCATCGTCATGGACCCTAAGACGGGCGAAATCCTGGCTATGGCCAGCCGGCCCGGGTATAATTTGAACGAATTCGGCAAGGGAAGCGCCGAACAGTATCGCAACCGGGCCGTCGTCAACTTGTACGAACCGGGGTCGACGTTCAAGCCGATTATGGCCGCCGCGGCTATCGATTCGGGAAAATGGGATGTAAACCGCGTATACCACGACGTCGGGTATATCCAGGTCGCCGACCGGACGATTCAGAACTGGGACGAAGAGGGCCTGGGCGACGTTACGGTAAAGGATATATTGAAATTTTCCATCAATACAGGTATGGTTAAAATGGGGCTGACCACAGGCGGACAGACGATGATCGACTACGCCAAGCGCTTCGGCTTCGGCAAGGCGACGGGCATCGAACTGGCCGGCGAAGGGTCGGGCATCCTGTTTGATGCCGACGATATGAGCGAAGTCGACGAAGCGACTATGGCTATCGGCCAGAGTATCGCCGTCACGCCGCTGCAGATGGTGCAGGCTTTCGGAGCCATCGCCAACGGCGGCCATATGATGAAGCCTTTTATCATCAAGGAAATCGACAATCCCGACGGCAGCGTATACCAAAAAACGGAGCCCCAGGAAGTCGGGCGGCCTATTAAGGAAGAAACGGCTTCGTTAATCAGCAAGATATTGGCGGAGGAAATTTCTTCCGGCGGCGGCCAGACGGCGAAGATCGATGGATACGAATTCTGCGGCAAGACCGGCACGGCCCAGAGGCTGGACCCGGTGCATGGCGGGTACGCCGAAGGGCAGTATATCGGTTCCTTCGTCGGGTTCGGCCCGCTGGAAGATCCGCAGTACGTCGTCCTCATCGTCGTAGATAATCCGAAAGGGGCCTATTACGGGGCCGAAGTAGCAGCTCCCGTATTTAAGGAGATGATGACGGACATCGTCCGCATCAAGGGCATCCGCCCGTCCCAGCCTGTAGCATGGATGATAGAAGCGGGCAAGAAGCCGCGCGAGCCGAAGAAGACGCGGGACATACCGCCGATTCATCGGACTGATGAAGGCGTCCTGCTTCCGTCTTTTATAGGCTGGGACAGCCGCGAAGTCAACGACTGGCTGAACGAGGCCGGCCTTGGCTTCGTACCGAACGGCACGGGACATGCCGTATATCAGGTTCCGCAGGGAGGAAGCTACGTTCCTCCGGGGAACAATGTCACAGTAACATTTATGCGTTAAAGGAGGAGTGGATGTGAAGCTGTTGGACGGAAAGGAAGTGGCTGCGTTTCACCGCAGCCGTATAGAGCACCGTATCGCTGAGCTGCAGAAGGGGCACATCCAGCCGAAACTGGTTATCTTTTTAGTAGGCGGCGACAAGCCGTCGGCTATGTATGCCGCGTCTATGCAGAAGACGGCGCGTTCCGTCGGATTACAGGCAGATGTGTATCAATATGAAGCGGCGGTGCAGGAGGAGGATCTGATCGCCCGTATAGAACAGTGCAACGCTGACAGTTCCGTGTTCGGCATCTTGCTCATGATGCCCCTGCCGCCGCATCTCGACGCCCAGCGCGTCGTCAACGCGATCCGTCCGGACAAAGACGCAGACGGTCTGACGGACTGCAATGTGGCGCGCTTATTTACAGGGCGGCCGGCTTTTGTGCCCTGCACGCCCCAGGCCGTCATGGCGATTCTGGATTATTACGGCGTCGAGCTGGCCGGCAAGGAAGTCGTCGTCATCGGCCGGAGCGCCGTCGTCGGCAAGCCCTTGGCGCAGCTGTGCCTGGCCCGCAATGCTACGGTTACCCAGTGCCATACGGGCACGGCGGATTTAAAGGCCGTGACGAGACGGGGCGACGTCGTTATTGCCGCCGTTGGCAAGGCCGGTCTGGTTACGGCCGATATGATTAAGCCCGGAGCCGTCGTCATCGACGTAGGCATCAACCGCGTGGACGGCAAAACCGTAGGCGATGTCGCTTTCGAAGAGGTGGCAGGCGTCGCAGGGGCCGTGACTCCCGTACCCGGCGGCGTCGGAGCGGTGACGACCATGATGGTATTGGCAAACGTCATCGGCGGAACAACGCACAGCATGTAAGATTTGAATTGAGGTGGAAGAAATGCATATTTTGGATACGTTTTTAATTCATTATTTACATCGGTTTGACAAGTACTGCTTTACAGTAGAACTGCATGATAAAAAGTATACCATTGGCAGCGGTCAGCCCTTATTTAACGTCGTCATTCATAAGGATATTCCCAAGCGCGAGCTGCTGTCCTCTACGTCCCTGGCCTTGGGCGAAGCGTATATGCGCAAGGATTTGGAAATCGAAGGCGATTTGTTCACGGCACTGCAGTGCATTTTGAGCCAGACCAGCCAGTTTTCCCTGGACAAGAGTGCGCTGAAGCGGATTTTATATACGCCGGAATCTAAGTCCTATCAGAAGCAGCAGGTTTCGTCTCACTACGATTTGGGCAACGATTTTTATCAATTATGGCTTGACCCGTCTATGAGCTATTCCTGCGCTTATTTCAAGCAGGAAGACGATACGCTCGAACAGGCCCAGCACAATAAGGTCCACTATATTTTGGAAAAGCTGCATCTGCAGCCGGGCATGAGCCTCCTCGACATCGGCTGCGGCTGGGGCTACCTGCTCATCGAAGCGGCGCAGAAATACGGCGTAAAGGGCTATGGCTGCACGCTGAGCCACGAACAGTGGAAAAAGGGGCAGGAACGCATCGAAGCCCTGGGACTGCAGGGACAGGTGCAAATCGACCTGATCGACTACCGCGACCTGATTAAAGAAGGCCGGACTTATGACCGTATCGTCAGCGTCGGCATGCTGGAACACGTGGGCCGTTCCAACTATTCTGTCTACATGGAAACGGCAGATCACCTGCTGAAGGACGGCGGCTTGTTCCTTCTCCATTACATCAGCGGCCTCGACGAAAGCGTCGGCAATCCCTGGATGCGCAAGTACATCTTCCCCGGCGGTACCTTGCCGTCGCTGCGTGAAATCATCAACGTCGCCTACAACTGCGATTTCCGGGTCATCGACGTCGAAAGCCTGCGCCGTCACTATTACAAGACCCTCATGTGCTGGTACGATAATTTCCAGAAGGTCCATGATCAGATTGCAGCCGAACGGGGCGAAGAATTTGTCCGCATGTGGGATTTGTATCTCTGCGGCTGCGCCGCAGCATTTTACATCGGCAACATCGACCTGCATCAAGTGCTCATGACCAAGGGCGTCAACAACGAATTGCCCATGACTCGCTGGTATTAATTTCATAAGCATAAAAAATGCGCTTTTCTTTATGTGAAGGAAAGCGCATTTTTTTTGCTTATGCATGTATAAAACGCAAATGTCCTATGCTTGACTTTTATAATAAATGAGATTATACTGTAATTAAGTTAAACGTTATACGAATTTCGCGAAATCTATTGTGAGGCTGTTTATTAGAAAAGGAGTGTACTATATGATTAAGCAGATTATTAAAACCGTAGATGGAAATGAAGCAACGGCTGATGTAGCATACGCTTTTACGGAAGTAGCTACGATTTATCCTATTACGCCGTCGTCTCCCATGGCGGAGCATGTCGACGTATGGGCGGCTAACGGAAGAAAGAATTTATTTGGCCAGCCGGTTAAGCTGGTAGAAATGCAGTCCGAAGCTGGTGCTATCGGCGCCGTTCACGGCGCGTCGGAAACGGGCAGCCTGTGTTCGTCCTTTACGGCGTCTCAAGGCCTTATGCTCATGATTCCCGTCATGCACCGCTTATCGGGCGAATTGAAGCCCGTCGTCCTCCACGTGGCGGCCCGTACGGTCGGGACTCATACCATGTCTATTTTCGGCGACCATTCCGACGTCATGGGCTGCCGCAATACGGGCTGGGCCATGTTGTGCAGCGCCAGCGTGCAGGAATGCGCCGATTTGGCGGCAGTGGCTCATTTGTCGGCGATTAAGGGGCACGTTCCCTTTATGCACTTCTTCGACGGCTTCCGCACGTCTCATGAAATCCAGAAAATCAGCATGCTGCCGGAAGACGAATTGAAAAAGCTGATTGATCAAGACGCCCTGTATGACTTCAAGCATCACGGCTTAAATCCGGAACATCCGGTCATCCGCAGCACCGTCACCAACCCGGACATGTTCTTCCAGTCCCGCGAAGCCAATAACTCCTGGTACGACCGCCTTCCGTACATTGTAGAAGACTATATGGACAAGATCAGCGAGCTGACAGGCCGTACGTACAAATTGTTCAACTACTACGGCGACCCGGAAGCAGAGCACGTCGTCGTCGCCATGGGTTCCGTTACCGGCGCGATTCAGGAGGTCGTAGACTCGCTGAACGCCCAGGGCAAGAAGGTCGGCTACGTGCAGGTACACCTGTTCCGTCCCTTCTCGCTGGAACACTTCATGCAGGCCTTGCCGGAAACAGTTCGCTCCATTACCGTTATGGACCGGACGAAGGAACCGGGCGCCTTAGGCGAGCCGCTGTTTGAAGATGTCTGCGCTGCCGTAGAACATACGGGACGCTACATTCCTATCATGGCCTGCCGCTACGGCTTGTCGTCCAAGGACGTGCCGCCGGCGTCGATTCACGCCGTATTCCGCAATATGGAATCGCTGCAGCCGAAGAAGCACTTCACCTTGGGCATCATTGACGACGTAACGCACCTGTCCTTGCCGGACGTACCCATTCAGATCGACGACCAGGGCACGGTGAGCTGCAAGTTCTGGGGCTTTGGATCGGACGGTACAGTCGGCGCGAACAAAAACTCCATCAAGATTATCGGCGACAATACGGGTATGTACGTTCAGGCCTATTTTGAATACGATACAAAAAAATCGGGCGGCGTGACGAAATCCCATCTCCGCTTCGGCAAGAATCCGATCCGCTCGACCTATTACATCAAGCAGGCTGATTTCCTGGCATGTCATAAACAGGCGTACATGGATTCGTACGACATCGTCAGCGAAGTAAAGGACGGCGGCATTTTCCTGCTGAACTGCAGCTGGAGCCCCGAAGAGCTGGATCAGCATCTGAGCAATAAGGTAAAACGGCAGATTGCCGAAAAGGGACTGCGTTTCTATACGATTGATGCGACGAAGATCGCCGAAGAAATCGGCCTCGGCAGCAACCGGACCAATACGGTTCTGCAGGCTTCCTTCTTCAAGCTGACGGAGATCCTGCCTATCGAAGACGCCGTCCGCTACATGAAAGAAGCTATTGCCAAGACGTATCTGGCAAAGGGCGAAGCCGTCATTTCCATGAACCAGGCCGCCGTGGACCGGGGCATTACGGGCCTCGTCGCCGTCGACGTGCCGGGAAGCTGGAAGGACCTGCCGGCGGATCCGCCGAAGGCCGAAAGCGGTCTGCCCGATTTCATTACGAAAATCGTCGAACCGGCGAACGCTCAGCTGGGCGATACGATTCCCGTCAGCGAATTTGTCCAGTATGCCGACGGTTCGTATCCCCTGGGTTCGACGAAATATGAAAAGAGAGGCATTGCTTCGACGGTGCCGGAATGGATCGTTGAAAACTGCATCCAGTGCAACCGCTGCGCCCTCGTTTGCCCGCACGCCGCTATCCGCCCGTACTTGGTAACGGCTGATGAAAAGAAGGCGGCTCCGGCTGATTTCACGACGAAAAAGGCCGTCGGCAAGGGCCTGGAAGGGTATGAATTCCGCATGCAGGTATCGCCTCTCGACTGCTACAGCTGCGGCACCTGCGTCAACGTCTGCCCGGCCAAGGAAAAAGCGCTGGTCATGAAGCCTCTCGACACGCAGCGCCATGAAAGCGCAAACTGGGATTACGCCCAGACGATTGCGCCGAAGGATACGGGCCTCGATAAGTTCTCCGTCAAGGGCAGCCAGTTCAACCAGCCTCTCCTCGAGTTCTCCGGTGCCTGCGCAGGCTGCGCGGAAACGGCGTACATGAAGATTTTGACCCAGCTGTTTGGGCCGCGCATGCTCGTAGCCAACGCGACGGGATGCACCCAGGCCTGGGGCTCCGCGATGCCGAGCATTCCCTATACGACGAACAGCGAAGGCTTCGGTCCGGCTTGGTCCAACTCCGTATTTGAAGACAACGCTGAATTTGCCCTCGGCATGTCCTTGTCCATGACGCAGCAGCGCGACGATATCCGCCTCAAATCGGAACAGCTTTTGCTGCTGACGGACGGCGCGCTGCACGACGCGATTCAGGCATGGCTCGACTCCATCGGCGTTGCAAACGAAGGAGAAGTCACGGAAGGCATCAGCCGCGCATATATTAAAGCGCTGAGCGAAGCTGAACTGACCGGCGAAGCTGCCGATTTGCAGAAATACATCTTATCCCATAGAGAACATATCATCAAAAAGACGATTTGGATGTACGGCGGCGACGGCTGGGCCTACGACATCGGCTACGGCGGCTTGGATCACGTCATGGCTATGAACGCCAACCTGAACGTCATGCTCGTCGACACGGAAGTATATTCCAATACGGGCGGCCAGTCGTCCAAGGCGACGCCTGTCGGCGCAGTGGCGCAGTTCGCCGCGTCGGGCCGCAAGTTCAACAAGAAGGATCTGGGACGCCTGCTCATGACGTACGGCCATATCTACGTCGCCCAGGTCGCTCTCGGCGCTGATCCGAACCAGCTTATCAAGGCCATCAAGGAAGCGGAAGCCTACGACGGTCCTTCCATCATCATCGCCTACTCGCCGTGCATCAATCACGGCATCCGCGGCGGCATGGGCAACGCCCAGGAAGAAATGAAGCGGGCCGTAGACTGTGGGTACTGGCACCTGTATCGGTACAACCCGGCACTGGAAAAAGAAGGCAAGAATCCCTTCATCCTCGATTCGAAGGAACCGAAGGAATCGTTCCGCGAATACCTCATGGGTGAAACGCGGTACGCTGCCTTGACCCGGACCTTCCCGGATATTGCCGACGAACTGTTCGCCAAGGCCGAAGAATTTGCCAAGAAGAAGTATGAAATCTATAAAGAATTAGCAGATAAATAACTCGACGATCCTTAGGGTACATTATCTGTGACGACGGAGCTGCCGCGATGCACGAGGTGTCGCGGCAGCTCGTTTCATTTTATGGCTTCTCATGGTACAATACATACAAGAAAAGGCTGGTGATACGTATGAAAAAAATTTGGCTTATCCGGCATGGCGAGAGTATTGCCAATGCCGGCGAACCGACGCAGGACCATGCGGCTATCCCGTTGTCGGAAAAGGGGCTTCAGCAGGCCCAGGAGCTGGCTCTTGCCATACCGTCGGCTCCAGATTTAATCGTTACGTCTCCTTTTTTGCGGGCTCAGCAGACGGCGATGCCGACGATTGGACGGTTCCCACAGGCCCATACGGGGATTTGGGACTGCATTCATGAATTTGTGTATCTGGCGCCGGCGACCTGCGTCGGCACGACCTTCGCCCAGCGCCGTCCCAGGGTCATCGCCTATTGGCGAAAGCTGGACCCAGATTATATCGACGGCGAAGGCGCCGAAAGCTATCGGCAGCTTATGGATCGGATTCAAACGACGATAAGCCTCCTGCAGCGGCGTCCTGAACAATTTATCCTCCTGTTTACCCATGCGCAGTTTATACGCAATTTCCTCCTGGCGTACGAGCATCCGCAATGGACGGCAGAGCAGTGCATGGCTTCGTTCCGGCGGAGCGATCCGGTACGCAATGGGCAAATCATAGAAATTTCCATGTAAAATATACTCTCATAGTATTGTTTTGTGCTGCCTCCCGTGATATAATAAATCCAATACTAAGAAATAATCACTATTGGTTGAAAATCATGATAGGAGATGATCGGCATGGCCAATTTTATAGATGCTGTTAAGCAGAGACGGACGAATTATGCTCTGGGGAAAGAAATCCCCGTTTCAGAAGGGCAGATTGTAGAGACGATCCAGACGGTGGTACGGGAGGTCCCGTCGGCATTCAACATGCAGTCCGGCAAGGTCGTCGTGGCCCTCGGCGCCGTGCACGACAGGATATGGGAGATTACGATGGATACGCTGCGGCCTATCGTGCCGCCGGCCAATTTTGCCGCGACAGAACAAAAAATCCATTCCTTCGCCGCGGCCTATGGGACAGTCTTGTTTTTTGACGACACGTCCATCGTAGACGACCTGGCCCGGCAATTTCCGACGTACGCCGATAATTTTCCCGTTTGGGCCCAGCAGGCTAACGGCATGATGCAGTTTGCTGTCTGGACGGCCCTGGCTGATTTGGGATTGGGCGTAAATATACAGCATTATAATCCCCTCATTGACGACGAAGTAAAACAGCTCGTCCATGCGCCGGAATCGTGGAAGCTCATCGCCCAGATGCCCTTCGGACAGGTGTTGGAAGCTCCGAAGCCGATTCAAAAAGTCCCTGTAGAAGAACGGGTGAAGATTCTAAGATAAGACGCCATATAAAAAACGCATTCGCAACGGTTGCTGCGAATGCGTTTTTTTGTATTGTTCAGTTAGCTAATAAAGAGTTGTCCGAAATATACGATACAGCCTAAAATAATGGCGTACGGAACGTATACTTTGATAATAGCTTTGAGGATTTCGCTGTCTTTTCCTACTAGGGAAATAGCGCCTACGGCGATGGCGATGCTTTGCGGCGAGATCATCTTGCCGACGCATGTGCCGGCAGAATTTGCCGCTGCCAGCCAGGCCGCGTTGGCGCCGATAGCTTTGGCGGCATCGGTCTGCAAGTTGCCGAATAATACGTTGCTCGACGTGCCGGAGCCGGTAATAAAGGTGCCGACAGAGCCGATAATCGGAGCGATGAAGGGATAAAAGTTGCCGGTTACGTCGACGGCCGTGCTGGCGATATCCGACGTCATGCCGCTGTAGCCCATGACCTTAGCCGTGGCGATAACGGCGATAATGGTGATGATCGTATTGCGCAGGCCGCGGATCGTTTGAAGCAGCACAAAGAACATTTCGCTGAATGAAGCCTTTTGTATGTATCCGCTGATAAATGCAGCCAGGAAAATAAGCACGCCCGGCGTAGCTAACCAAACGAAGGTATAAGGAGAAGCGCCGGGGCCGGTATATATGACGACGGAAGTTTTGATAGCGCTTAAGGGAACGTTGATGACAGGGACGAATTTAGAAGTCAGCAGAAGGAAGACGAAGATGAGGATAAAGGGCAGGCAGGCTAAGAATCCGCCGTGCAAGGGTACGTGGGCCGGATGGATGTCCATGTGGTACGTTTCATCCTGGGAAGGACGGTATTTGGAGTACAGGACGATGATGCCCATGATGACGACAGATGAAATCATAACGGCCAGCTCCGGACCCGCAACAGCTGAAATGAGCAGTTCCGGCACAGCCAGGCCCAAGCCGCACAGCAGCGTCAGCAGCGTTACGCCTTTTAAGGCCTTGATGGAGCCGCCGACGATTATGACCATGAGAAATGGACAGATGATGTTGAGAGGCAAGAGCTGCAAGCTGATGTAAGTAGACAATTGGACAGGGTCCAGGCCGGTCAAATTTGCCAGCGTGCTGGCCGGGATGCCGATAGAACCATATGTCGTCGGTACAGAATTGGCAATCAGGCAGAGCAAAATAGCCTTTACAGGATTGAAGCCCATGGCGACGAGCATGCTGGCCGGAATGGCAATAGCCGTGCCGAAACCGGCCATGCCTTCCATGAACGCGCCGAATCCCCAGCCGATGAGCAGCGCCAGGACGCGCTGGTCTTTGCTTACCGTCGTCAGCATGTGTTTTACAATGTCCATGGATTTTGTATATAACGTCAAATTATATGTAAAAATAGCGGCGATGATGACTAATAAGATAGGCCAGCAAGCTAATGCGACGCCTTCTAAAGCCGCCGTGCCGGCATGGAGCGCCGGCAGATGATAATACCAAAGCGCTACGGCAAAGGAGAGGAGCAAGGCAATAGGACAGGCCTTAAAACTTTGCATTTTGAGAAATCCCAGAGAAACGATGAGCCATAAAATAGGAGACAAGGCTAATACGAAGGTTAGCATAATACGTTCCATCCTTTCTTATAGTATGTGAAATTTTTCCCTTAAATAAGGAGAGATAGGAATGCGTTTCACGCTTAAAATATAGTTTCATTCGTTATTCGCATAGATAAAAATGAAAAACTATTCGTGAAAACAATAACTATATTTTACTATAGATTTATAGAATTAATCAATACATAATACGATTCGTAAATGGCATGGATAAAAAAGGAGGTATACGCATTTGTCATAGGTATGCTAGCAGGGAATATAAAAAAGCCGCCATGTGCAATGACATGGCGGCTTGCAGCATCCAAAGGGACGCAGGATAATTAAAACCCGAGGTTTTCTCCGACGAGAATGACTTTGATGCGGCCGGCCGGGCTGCAGCGGCGCGTGCGGACGAATTGGTTGCAAATGCTGCCTTCGCTGTTGCAGTCGGCGCACATGCCCGTGACGATGCACGGCGTCGGAGCGGCGAAGCGCTGTTTGTTGATGGGAGCGGCTACTGTGCGGGCCCGGACGACGGCATCTTCCAGGGTCGGCGCGACCTTGTTCATGCCGACGATGACGACGACCTGTTTCGGGCCGTATACCAGGGCGGCGACGCGGTTTCCGTTGCCGTCGATATTATAGAGCTGGCCGTCTTCTGTTGCGGCGTTCGTTCCCATGATGAACGTGTCGCAGAGCAGAGCCTTGCGCATCAGCTCGACTCGTTCCTCCGGCGAGCCGGCGGCGTCACGGTCGATGACCTGGTAGTGCTCCAGCACATAGGGCCGCAGGCCGATTTCGTTAATAGAAACGGAACCGCCCCAGGACACGACGTGGTCTGCCGGAATGAGGGCCAGCGCTTTTTGCAGCGCTTCTTCCTTGGTGGGACAGTAATAGGCTTCAAATCCGCGCTTAGCAAAGTTTTCCGCTACTTTCGGGCCTTTCTTATCGTACATTACGTACATCATATCGGATCGATCCATAATAATAACCTCCTCTTAATACATACCTTTTGTATATATTAAGAGTAGCCTATTTTTTTATTCTTGGCAATGAAGATATTTGTCTGAATTCCGTAAATTTTTGATGCTGCGCGGCAATGCGCGCGTTGCGTCGATAGTTTCCTGAGACGGCTGCGAAGCGAAGTTCCACTGGTCGTGTTTTTAGTAGGATGGACCGATACCATGATGCTGGCAATGGGAGGAAAGAGGTCGACAAACATTTTGCATGGCGGCAACGGGCGTAACTGCGCAGTGCGGTATCGGCGTATCTGATGAGAAGGAGCCGTTTTGCCGTTGACATAGTAATTTTATACTTTTTATAATAATAGATATATTGATGCACAAGGAGTGATGAACATGAAAAAACTATTGGTATGTATTGCTATCGCAGCATTTTCAGCGGCCTCGGCCTGCCTTGCCGCTGATGGGCTAAACGCGGCTTCTGCGGCAGCGGCAGCCGTCCCGTATCGGACGCTGACGCCGCAAGAAGCAAAGCTGCAGATGGATCAGCAGACAAATCTCGTCGTCGTCGACGTGCGCACTCAGGAAGAATATGCGGCAGGCCATATTCCTTCCGCCGTGCTGCTGCCGGTAGAGCAGATTGAAGCGAAGGCTGATTCCGTCGCCAAGGTCCTGCCGGATAAAAACGCGGAAATCTTCGTATATTGCCGCAGCGGCAAGCGCGCCGGCCGCGCGGCAGCGGCGCTGACAGAACAGGGCTATACCAACGTCTACAGCATCGGCGGCATCATGGACTGGCCCTATGAGGTCGTAAAATAATCAAAATAGGAAAATAAAAAAGCTGATTACAGTGTATGATCCCCGTAATCAGCTTTTTTGGTATGGTGGAGATGAGGAGAGTCGAACTCCTGTCCGTAAATGCCGCCCCATGAACTTCTCCGAGCGCAGACCTTGTTTTATCGTCTCAAACAGCTGTCGTACAAGGACAAACTACGCTGTTCCAGCCTTGTGAGTTTCCCGCTGCGGCGGCCAGGCCCATGCCGCAGGGTATCCCGCTAAGTGACGTCTGCAAACTGCCCGCAGGATTAGCAGCAAGAGACGTTAGCCGCGATTAGGCAGCTAAAGCAAAGTTTTGTTCTTTTGCGTTTAATTTAAAGGTTCACCGTTTTGCGGCCTGATGAAACGCCGGCTCGCTATTCATGATACAACCATCCACGTCGAAACCTTTACATCCCCATGGATTTATATAGTATATCATACCCTATGGGTTCTGACAATTCTTTATTTTTGATAATGCGGCGAAGCAGAAAGAGTAGACGGCAAAGAGTCTTGAAAGATTCACAAATAAAATATATACTAGTTGCAGAAAATATGTTGATTTTTACGGAGGTTTTACGGGAAAAATACGTAATTTATGCTATAATAAATGTGTTAAAAAGAGTATTCTAATAAGAGGCTTCAAAGAAAGGGGACGGCCCTTTGTTATATATTGTTAAATGGATCGATTCATGGCTGCTGCCGCTGGGCGGCATTGTCCTAGCCCTGGGGTTTCTTGCAGCGTATCAGCGGCGCCGCCGGTCGGCAGGCGTCAAATGGCTGGCTGCCGTCGTTCTCGTATTGTACGCCCTGTCGATTGTGCCGGTGTCAAATTGGCTGCTGCGGCCCCTGGAACAGGAGTATGAACAGCCTGCGGCGCAGGCGCTGGACGGCGACGTCATTATTATGCTGGGCGGCGGAGTGCTGGCCGGCGTGCCCGATGTAGATGGAGAAGGACAGCTGAGCGGCGCTGCGGCCAATCGGTTTTTAACGGCCCTGCGCCTTCATCGCGCCCTCGGCCTTCCGCTGCTGCTGTCAGGCGGGAAGGTGCTGCCCGACGACGCCAGCGAGAGCGCCGTCGCCAGGCGCATGCTGCTGTCCCTGGGTGCGGCGGAATCTATGATTTATACTGATGAAGAGAGCCGCAATACGGCGGAGAACGCCGCTTTTTCCAAGGCCATCTGCGAGGCCAACGGCTGGCGTCGCCCTATCGTCGTGACCAGTGCCTTTCATATGGAGCGGGCGGCCTATTTGTTCCGCCGCGAAGGCTTGGACATCACGCCGTATCCTTGCGATTACCGCGCCGGAACGGGAATATCTCTCTATTCCTTTGTTCCCCAGGCCAGCGTGCTGGCCGATTCCTGCCTGGCGATAAAAGAGTATGTCGGCCTGGCGGCGGCCAGGGCTGGGCTGCAATAATTACGGTGGAAAAAATATCGGGACAAATTTCGCCCAAGCTATTGCAAAAATGTACCCAGTGTGGCATACTATGGGTGTAAGGTGAATTAAACGAGTTAGTCAATTTGAATAGGTTTTGTAAAAAGGAGTGTATCGACAATGATTAAAGTTGGTATTAATGGTTTTGGCCGTATTGGACGCTTTGTTTTCCGCGCTGCCCAGACTCGCGACGATATCGAAATCGTAGGCATCAACGACCTCTGCCCTGTAGATTACATGGCATATATGCTCAAATACGACACGATGCATGGCCAGTTCGACGGCACGATTGAAGCCGACGTTGAAAACAGCCGCCTTATCGTAAACGGCAAAGCTATCCGCGTAACGGCTGAAATGGATCCGGCAAACCTCAAATGGGACGAAGTCGGCGCTGAATACGTCGTCGAATCGACAGGCCGCTTCCTCACCATGGATTTGGCTGAAAAACACCTCCAGGCCGGCGCTAAATACGTCGTTTTGTCCGCTCCTTCCAAACAGGGCGAAGACGGCCGTCAGGCTGATATGTTCGTATGCGGCGTAAACACCGATACATACAAAGGCCAGACGATCGTTTCCAACGCTTCCTGCACGACAAACTGCCTGGCTCCGATCGCCAAGGTCCTCAATGACGCGTTCGGCGTTAAAGAAGGCCTCATGACGACGGTACATTCCACGACAGCTACGCAGAAAACTGTCGACGGCCCGTCCCTGAAAGACTGGCGCGGCGGCCGTGCTGCAGCCGGCAACATCATTCCGTCCTCCACGGGCGCAGCGAAAGCCGTAGGCAAAGTTATTCCTGAATTGAACGGCAAATTGACAGGCATGTCCATGCGCGTTCCGACGCTGGACGTTTCCGTTGTCGACCTCACGGTCAACCTGGCAAAACCGGCTACGTACGATGAAATCTGCGCCGCTATGAAGAAAGCTTCCGAAGGCGAACTGAAAGGCATCCTCGGCTACACGGAAGACGCCGTCGTATCGTCGGACTTCCTCGGCTGCACGCTCACGTCTATTTTCGACGCGAAAGCCGGCATCGCTTTGACAGATACATTCGTAAAAGTCGTTTCCTGGTATGACAACGAAATCGGCTATTCCAACAAGGTTCTCGACCTCATTGCCGTCATGAACGACTACAACAGCAAAAACTAATTTGTAGCGACGCATTTCCCGACGGGTAAACAGCCTCCCGTTACAAATATTCAAGACCGAAATAGAAATACAATGAAAAGGCAGGGATTGCGAATTTCCCTGCTTTTTCTTTTCTTCACAGCCGGGCTGTAAAGGTAAAGAAGGAGATAGAAGTATATGACAAAAAAGAAACCTGTAATGCTGGTGATTATGGATGGATTCGGCTGCAGCGATATCCAAAAGGACAACGCCGTGGCGCAGGCCGATTTAAAGGTGCTGCCGGCTCTCTGGAAGGAATATCCCCACGCTCATTTAGGCGCGTCGGGTGAAGACGTAGGCCTGCCTGACGGCCAGATCGGCAACTCCGAAGTCGGCCATCTGAATATCGGCGCCGGCCGCATCGTCTATCAGGCCCTGACGAAGATCACCAAGGATATCCGCGAAGGCGCGTTTTTTGAAAAGCCCGCTCTTGTCGAAGCCATGGAAAACGTCAGGAAACACGATTCGGCCCTGCATCTGCTGGGCCTCGTATCGCCGGGCGGCGTGCACAGCAGCGAGCAGCATTTGTTCGGCCTGCTGGAAATGGCCAAGCGGTACGGCCTCCGCAAGGTATATGTCCATGCCTTTCTCGACGGCCGCGACGTGCTGCCCCGCAGCGCCGGCGAATACCTGCAGGAATTAGAAGACAAATGCGCCGAGCTGGGCGTCGGCGAAATCGCGACGATCAGTGGCCGGTATTACGCCATGGACCGCGACAAGCGCTGGGATCGGGTTGAAAAGGCGTACCGTGCCGTCGCGCTGGGCCAGGGCCATGAAGAACCGGACGCGCAGACCTGCCTGAAGAACTCCTACGCCTCCGACGTATCCGACGAATTCGTCGTTCCGACGATTATTCATAAGCATCCCGTAGCCGACGGCGACAGCGTGGTGTTCTTCAACTTCCGCCCCGACCGGGCCCGCCAGCTTACGACGGCTTTTGTCTGCGACGATTTCGACGGCTTTGACCGGCCGAAGAAATTAGACGTGTACTTCGCTACGATGACCCGCTATGAAGACGATTTGCCGGTTCACGTCGTATATGATAAGGAAACGATAGCCAATACGCTGGGCGAGGTGCTGGCCAAGGCCGGCAAGAAGCAGCTGCGCATTGCCGAAACGGAAAAGTACGCCCATGTGACGTATTTCTTCAACGGCGGCGAAGAAACGCCCAACGTTGGCGAAGACCGGATTCTCGTGCCGTCGCCTAAGGTTGCCACGTACGACCTGCAGCCCGAAATGAATGCGCCCGTCGTCACGGACAAAGTCGTCGAACGGATTAAAAGCGGCGAATACGACATGATCATGCTCAACTTCGCCAACGCCGACATGGTAGGCCATACGGGTGTGTTTGAAGCGGCCGTCAAGGCCGTGGAAACCGTCGACGCCTGCATTGGCCGCATCGTAGACGCCTTGAAGACCGTCGACGGCCAGCTGCTGATCATCGCCGACCACGGCAATGCGGAACAGATGGCCGATCCGGAAACGGGCTCGCCCTATACGGCTCATACGACGAACCACGTGCCGTGCATTTTAGTCAGCGAAACCTATAAGCACGCCAAGCTGCACGACGGTATTTTAGCCGACGTCGCGCCGACGCTGCTGACGATGGCCGGTATGGACATTCCTGCCGATATGACGGGAAAATGCTTGATCGACCTTTGATGCCGCCGATGAACACAGTGGTTGTATCGGCGAAGCAGCAAATGTCTTTAGATGGAGGTAAAGATGGAACAAGACACGCTCAGTATCTTTCAAAAAATCGCGCCTGATATCATGGGGACGATTAAAGAACGATATTTGCTGCTGCGTCATATTTCCGACGCAGAACCGGTAGGACGGCGCACCCTGGCCGGCCTGTCGGGGCTGTCCGAACGGGTGGTGCGCTCCCATGTAGACGTGCTCCGGCGCAGCGGGCTGGTACGGTTTACGACCATGGGCATTTCCATGGAGCCGGAAGGAAAGGCCCTCATGCCGGATTTATTGGAATGCTTCCTGCGCCTGAACAATTTAGACGATATGCAGCGGCAGATACGGCAGGCCTTGGGCTTGAAGAACGTGTACATTGTTCCCGGAGACAGCGATACGGATAAGACGGCCTGTGAGGAGCTGGGGCGCAAGGGCGCGCTGCTGCTCAACGATTTGCTCGGCAGCGTCAGCATCGTGGCCATCAGCGGCGGCTCGACCATGGCGGAAATCGCCCGCATGCTTCCGGAAAGCAACGCCGGCGCGACCATACTGCCGGCCCGCGGCAGCATGGGGAACCACGTGGAATTCCAGGCAAACTATATTGCGGCTGCTGTCGCCGCCAAGACGCACAGCTCGTACCGCATGATTCACCTGCCCGAAGGCGTAAGCGAATCGGCCCTGCGGCTGATGTTCGAGTCAGACGCCCAGGCCAGGGAAAATGTCGCCATGACTTCCCAGGCCCAGGTCGTCGTCTTCGGCATCGGCCGCGCCGATAAGATGGCCAAGCAGCGGGGCATGACGGACCATCAGCGGCAGACACTGGAAACGCTGGGGGCACGCGGCGAATCGCTGGGCTGTTACTGCAGCCTGGACGGGCGCATCCTGTACGGCAGCAACAACATCGGTATTTCCTTGAAAGATATAAAGCATCATCCCCACGTCATCGCCGTGGCCGGCGGAGCGAGCAAGGCCGAGGCGATCGTAGCCGTCATGCGCACGTGCCGGACGGGCATCCTCGTGACGGACGAAGGCGCGGCAGAAAAGATGATGAAAATGATTTAATACGAGGTTTTTCCAGCGTCTAGCAGACGCTGACGAGTATATATGTATCGTTACGATATGGAGGAGGATTTTTCCATGAAACAGACAATTACAGATATTACAGTGGACAACAAACGGGTATTCGTCAGAGCGGACTTCAACGTGCCCCTCGACGGCGACTGCCGTATTACGGACGACACGCGCATCCAGAAAACGCTGCCGACGATTAAGTATCTGCTCGACCATCATGCGGCGGTCATCCTGGCCAGCCATCTCGGCCGTCCGAAGGGAGAAGCCGTTCCCAAGTATTCGCTGAAACCCGTTGCCGAACGCCTTTCCGAATTATTGGGTATCCCCGTAAAATTTGCTCCGGACTGCGTCGGCCCGGAAACGAAAGCCATGGCCGAAGCGCTCCAGCCCGGCGAAGTCCTGCTTCTCGAAAACCTTCGCTATCATAAGGAAGAAGAAAAGAACGATCCCGAATTTTCCCGCCAGCTCGCCGAATTGGCTGAAGTCGGCGTAAACGACGCCTTCGGCTGCTGCCACCGGGCGCATGCCTCCGTTGCCGGCATTACGGCGTACCTGCCTATGGCTGCAGGCTTCCTGCTGGAAAAGGAAATCCGCTTCATCGGCGGCGCCGTAGACAATCCGGCCCATCCCTTTGCGGCGATTATCGGCGGCGCGAAGGTTTCCGATAAAATCGAAGTCATTTCCAATCTCCTGCCGAAGGTCGACCTCATGATCATCGGCGGCGGCATGGCCAATACGTTCCTGGCCGCCCAGGGCTACGGCATCGGCAAATCCCTCGTCGAAGCCGATAAAATCAATCTGGCGAAGAGCCTCATCGCCCAGGCTCAAGAACAGGGAACGAAGCTTCTCCTTCCCGTCGACGTCATGGTAGCAGCTGCCTTTGACAACGACGCCGACCACAAGGTCGTAGACGTCGCCGACGTGCCGGCCGACTGGATGATCCTCGACGTAGGCACGAAGACGCAGGAACTCTTTGCCAAAGAATTAGCTCCTATGAAGCTCATCGTCTGGAACGGCCCTATGGGCGTATTTGAAATGGAAAACTACGCGAAAGGCACGGAAGCTGTGGCCAAGGCCGTAGCAGCTTCGGACGCCGTATCCATCGTCGGCGGCGGCGACTCCGTATCGGCCGTCAACAAGACGGGCCTTTCCGACCAGATCAGCCATATTTCCACCGGCGGCGGCGCGTCCCTGGAATACCTCGAAGGTAAGAAACTGCCCGGTGTCGAATCGTTGAGCGATAAATAATACTATATCATTTATTACATTTCAGACAGGAGGATGCTCTCATGAGAAAAACTATTATTGCCGGCAACTGGAAGATGAATCACACGGGCCAGGACGCTAAGGAAACGATTACGGGCCTCGTCGGCCGCGTATCGCAGGACGTCAAAGCCGAAGTCGTCATTGCTCCCGTATTTCCGTACCTGCCGATGGCTGTGGAATTGACGAAAGGCTTGCCGATTCACGTTGCCGCGCAGAATATGCACTGGGAAGAAAGCGGCGCCTTTACGGGCGAAGTATCTCCGGCTATGCTCGTCGATATCGGCGTAACCCACGTCATTATCGGCCATTCCGAACGCCGTACGTATTTCAACGAAACGGACGAAACGGTCAACAAGAAAACGAAAGCCGCCCTGGCTCATAACCTCACGCCTATCGTATGCTGCGGCGAAACGCTGGAACAGCGCGAAGAAGGCATTATGCAGTCCTGGATCGAAGGCCAGATTGAAAAGGCCCTCGAAGGCATCAGCGCCGACGACTTGGCGAAGGTCGTCATCGCCTACGAACCGATTTGGGCTATCGGCACGGGCAAGACGGCTACGGCCGCTCAGGCTCAGGAAGTTTGCTCCATTATCCGCAAGAAAATCGCGGCTCTCTACAGCGCCGACGTTGCCGACAGCGTGTCCGTCCTCTACGGCGGCAGCGTAAAAGGCGGCAACGTAGCCGAATTGACGGGCTCTCCCGATATTGACGGCGGCCTCGTCGGCGGCGCCAGCCTGAAAGTCGACGACTTCATGGCTATTATCGACAACGCCGTTGTAAAATAATCGCATTTCGCGCGAAAATACCGTTGGCAGACCTTGCCGACGGTATTTTTTTGCGCCGTTTCATAGTATGATGAATAGTATATACATAGCGAGGAGGCGTTTTATTATGAAGGTTATCGATTTGACCCATACTATACGGGAGCATATGCCCGTGTTTCCGGGAACGGAAGAGCCGTCCCTGCAGACGGTAAGTACCTGCGAAACGAACGGCTTCAAAGAAACGAAGATTTCCATCTGCACGCACGTCGGCACCCACGCCGATCCGCCAGCCCATGTATGGGACGGAGGCACGACGCTGGATCAGTATGATGCCGGCCAATTTATCGGCAAGGCCCTGGTCGTCGACTGCCGCCGCGTAAAGGAAGGCGGGGCGATTACGATGGATTGCCTGCGGCCCTATGGAGACAAAGTAGAAAAGGCAGAGTTTCTGCTGTTTCACACAGGCTGGGACGCCTACTGGGGAACGCCCCAATACTTCGGCGACTATCCCTGTATAGACGACTCCGTGCTGGAATACGTCGTCGCCGGGGCGTATAAAGGCATTGGGATCGATACGTTCGGCATCGATCCCATAGGCGACGAAGAGCTGACGCGGCATAGGAAGCTGTTTCAGCGCCGGGAAATGATCAATATAGAAAACCTGAAAAATCTTCACCTGTGCGGCAGCGACTTATTTTGGTTCGGGTGCTTTCCGTTAAAAGTACATCAAAGCGACGGCGCGCCCGTCCGAGCGGTCGCCTGGTTCGAATAAAAAAAACATCCCCTCGGCAGGAAAGAGGCCTGCGCGAGGGGATGTACTATGGCAGAATCTGCCGGATGAAGAGAAAAGAGACGGCGAACGGTTAGATTTCTACGTTGAAGTGTTTCAGGATCATTTTTTCCGCTTCGGCGTTCCAGAGGCCGTTGTGGGCTTTGCAGCATGCGTCCAGTTCAAGGAAGAACGGGTCTGTTTCGCCTAATTTGGCGAAATCTTCGATGGCCGTCATCGGCATGTCGAACTGCGTATAGGCCAGCTTTTTGCCACCCTTGATATGCGGCAGGTTCAGCGTCGTGTCGATGATGCTGTCGATGCCGCCGACGTGCGTTACCATGACGGCCGGGTTGATGATACCTTTGGCAGCCAGGTTGTTGGCTTCGATGAGGTCGTCGTTGTTGCCTCCCGTCGTGCCCATGATGTGGGTGCTCGTGTAGTGGCAGTCGTATAGGTTGATTTCGGCGCTGAAGTTTTTGTCCGTCGGGCCGGAGAAGAAGTTCATGCAGCCGTCGAAGGCCAGCAGTCTGTTGCCCAGCTCGGCGACGGCGCGGACCGGCGCATATACGAAGACGTCGTCGTAACCGTGGCCGTCGGTGATCTTCATGAGTTCTTCATAGGGATCGTCCATGGCTCCCGTATTGATGTAGTGGAGTTCGACGCCGTACTGGGCGGCGTATTCGGGGGAAATGACTTCTTTCGCCCGATTGATGCGGCTTTCGTCGATGTCCGTTACGACGATGCGTTTCGGCTTGTTTTCAAAGCGGATGCCGTAGCTGACGGCGCCTAAGCCCATGGGGCCGCAGCCGCCGAGGATGATGATATTGCCGTCTTCTTTCGTGCCCATTGCGTGGTTATAGTTATGCTTGTTCGTGTGGTAGTTGGCCCGGTAGCCGCCGATGATGCAGCTCATCGGTTCGCCCAAGGACGCTTCGAAGAAGCTTTCGCCTTCGTAGGGCATCAGGGCGCCTAATTCCATGACTTCGTGGGGGAAGATGCAGTACGTGCAGTCGCCGCCGAAAAATTCATAGGAATATCCCGGCGAAGCCAGGCTGCCCTTGTAGTTCAGCGCCGGCTGCTGGGCGAAGCGCATGCCCGGCTTGAACTGGTCCTGCCATTTCTTGCCGACCTTGACGATGACGCCGGCAAATTCGTGGCCCGTAATGATGGGGTTCGTGTCGATGTTCTGGGGAGCCCGTTTATGCTTTTTTCCTTGTTCGACTAATTTATATGTAGACATGCAGATGCTGTCCGTAATAATTTTGGCTAAAATTTCATCGTCTTTGATTTCCGGGAGTTCAAATTCTTCCAGGCGCAAATCTCTCGTGCCGTACATTCTGACTGCTTTTGTTTTCATCATATATACCTCCTGAGTATCATGCTTAATATAGGGTTCTGTATATGAGTATACGTTGACCTCTTAGTTAGCGAACATGTTGTAGATTTCATCGACAGAGCTGTGGACGACGTCTTCTACGTCGTCTTCGTCGGAGCAAGTGACGGCAATATTGCTCAGAATGTCGACGTGTTCGTCGCCGGCAGCGGCAATGCCGATGACCAGCTTGACCGTCGTGCCGTTCCAGTCCGTGCCTTCGGGGAAGGTCATGATGACCAGGCCGGCGTGCTGCACTTCGACCTTGCCTTCTTCGATGCCGTGGGGAATGGCTACGCTGTTGCCGATGGCCGTATTGAAGACCGTTTCCTTGTCCAGCATGGCCTGGGTATAGTTTTCCGTCGTATAGCCGTCTTCGCAGAAAATCTTGCCGATTTCCTTAATGACGTCTTCCTTGGCCTTCGGCTGGCAGTTGAGGATGATGTTCTTTTTCTGTAAAATTTCCATGATGATGTTCTCCTTACGTAAGTTTTATGAGCAATGTATTGAAATACAGCTTGAGGATGCGCTGCAGCTCGGAACGGATGAGGCCTTCTTTGCGGCTTAGGACGGCTTCGTTGAAGCTGTCGTCTATGACCAGGGAGCTGCTGATGAAGCCTAGCAGGTCTGTGTACAGGCGGGTAGGGCCGGCGGCGGGCATCGCCATGAGCAGAATCATGCCGACGCCTTGAAAGTAGGGGTCGGCAAAGCTGCTTTCCGACGGCATACAGGTGTAAAAGGCGGCATGACTGACGGCGCAGGTCCGGCAGTGCAGCAGGGCGAAGCCTTGGTCGGGAAAGATTTGGCTGCTCAGCCGTTCCCGCTTCATAATATCTTCATACAGCTGCCGGCTTTGCGATTCCGATTCGGCGACTTGGCCGCAGAGCCAGGCTACGACCTCGTCGAAGGGCAGGGACGCGTCGGCAGTATACATAGCGTAGCCTTTCAGGATATGGGCGATTTCTTCTGCTGATTTGTGGGTTTCCGCCAGTTCCTGTACGAACTCGTCGGGCTGCTTTTCGCCTTCTTCCCGACGGACCCGCTTGCGGATGTGGGCGTATTCTTCGATCTTGCATTGGATGCGGCTCATATCGGACTGGGTGATGAGCGGCGAGATGCGGACGGCGTCGATATCCGGACGGTTCAGGGGCAGGCTGCTGACGAAGAAATCCGTGGCCCTAATGACCTCCGGCGTCAGGTCGCCCTTGCCGTAGGTCTTGAGCGAGACGGCGGCGGACAGCTTGTTGCGCAGCCGCGTCATCATCAGGCGGGCGACGCCGAAGCCGCTGGCGCAGACGATGCCGACGGAAACCTTTCGCGTAAAGGCCGTTTTCCCCTTCATGCGTTCCAGGGCCGCGCCGAAGTGAATCGTCAAATACCCGATTTCTTCTTCAGACACGGCGGCGCCGATGGACTTTTCCAGTACGCGGGCCGCCCGGCTGGATTTTTGAAACGTGTCGGCGTATTCTTCCTTGATATCGTCCAGCAGGGGGTTGATGATGTTGAGGTGATTGGTCAGGCGGACGATGGCCGGCTGCAGGTGGACGAAGAGCCCGCGGATAAATTCTTCGTCACAGCGCAGCATATAGGCCTGGCGGGAATCGAAGGCGTCTATCATGGCGTCGATGAGGTTGATCAGTTTTTTACCGTTCAGGTCTGTCGGCACCGTTTCATCGGGCACGTTGGTGTAATGCATATTTGCGCCTTTGATGTGCAGCAGCAGATAGGACAGCTCCAGCTCGGGCATATGCAGGTGAAATTCTTCTTCGATAGCCTGGAGAATGCGCTGTGCCAGACGCAGGTCTTCGCCGTCTTCCTCCAAGGGCAGGGATTGCTCGTCTGACGGCACGTTGCCCTGCTGCATGCGTTCGACGCTGATGGCGATGTGGATGATCAGGCCGATATAGGCCGAGTCGGTGAACTGGCGGAGCTTGGGTTCGTTCATCTGTCCGAGCAGGGCGTCGATACGCTGGATCGTGCGGCTGTTGAGCAGGCGGTAAATGCCGTTGTCCGTCACGTTCATGACGGCTTTCGCCAGGGCGGCGTGGGGATCGGTAATTTCTTTTAATTTGTCTACGGGAGCCGTTTCGCTGATGAAGCGCCGCATGGCTTCGCGGTAATTTTGTTCTGTACCGTTCAGGACGACGCCGAAGCCGGGCTTTTTCAAGATGGATAAATTATTTTTCCGCAGCCAGGGGCCAAGAGCTTCCAAATCGGAAGCGGCTGTCGACTCGCTGACGCCCAGGAGCCGGCTGTAATGGTACAGCTTTTTCGGCGTCCGGTCCCGCAGCAGTTCGAACAACAGGTAGCGCCGCCGTTCCCTTTTATCGGACCAATCCGACCGGCCCGAAGCGTTTAAGGCGTCGGCCAGGCGCTGCCTTGCCTGCGGCGTGCCGGCCAGCAGGAGGCCCGCTCCTTTTTTGCGCGTCAGCGTCAGCTGGTACGGCGCGAGAATCGTCGTGATGTAATCCAACTCGCGCTGGACTGTGCGCTTGCTGATAGCCAGCTCATCGGCGATTTGCTGTTCGTGCAGAAAATCCTGATGCCGCAGCAGGATAGATAAAATTTGTTGGATGCGCAGTGTGAATTCCGTAGTATCACCTCCTCTGCGTGACGGGAACCCCGTGCGATAACACGGCAGGTTTTTACGACGGCGGGAGCTGGACCGAAGCCAGTTCTTCTACGAGCGTCCCGTATTCAGGCGCGGCCATGAAGTTGGTAATCGTAATGAGACGGGCCTGGGGCGCGCTGGCTTTGGCCCGGTCCGCCAGGTCCTGATGGCAGACGACGAGCTGCGCGTCTTTCGGCACTTCCGAAACGGACGCGTGGCTGACCTTGATGTCCGTCAGGCCGGCTTTTTTCAGACGCTTCTGCAGGACGGCGGCGCCCATGGCGCTGGAACCCATGCCGGCGTCGCAGGCAAAGACGATGTTTTTAATTTCTTTCATGTTGACTGCCGGCACTTCGGCGGCCGGCGGCGTTGCCATGCCCTTGGACTGGGCTTTCATGTCTTTCATCTTCTGCTGGGCTTCGGCGAGGGAGTCCGACGATTTGGCTCCGGACATGCGGATGATAGGCGAAGCGATGAGGAAGGATACGCCGGCGGCGATGAAAATGCCGATGATGACGGACAGCGTAGACCCTTTAGGCGCCATTGCCAGGTACGAAATGAGGCTGCCCGGAGAGGGCGGGCCGGATAAACCGAGGTCGAAGAGCGAATAGTAGAACAACGCTGATACGCTGCCGCCGATCGTAGCCAGCAGGAGCATGGGATTCATGAGGACGTAGGGGAAGGAAATTTCGTGGATGCCGCCTAAGGCGTGAATGATGAGCGCGCCGGGAGCGGAGTGCTTCGTCATTTTATCCTTAGAGAACAGCCAGTAGGCGATGAGGACGCCTGCGCCGGGGCCGGGGTTCGTTTCAATCATGTAGAAAATTGACTTGCCGGCCTGTGATACCTGCTCGGCTCCCAGGGGCGTGAAGATGCCGTGATTGATGGCGTTGTTCAGGAACAGTACCTTTGCCGGTTCGACGAAGAGGCCGATGAGGGGGAAGACGCCGTAGGTGACGAGAATCTGAACGCCTGCCGTCAAGAAGGTGAGCAGGATGCCCATGACCGGGCCGATGAGATAAAAGCCTACGATGGATAAGAGCATGCCGATGATGCCGACGGAGAAGTTGTTGACCAGCATTTCAAAGCCCGGCTTGATGCGGCCGTCTACGGCAGCGTCGAACTTTTTGATGACCAGGCCTGCCAGGGGGCCCATGACCATGGCGCCCATGAACATGGTGTACGATGTGCCGCAGATGACGCCGACCGTCGCGATGACGCCGATGACGGCGCCGCGGTCGCCGCCGACGGCCTTGCCGCCCTGATAGGCGATGAGCAGGGGCAGGACGTAGGTCAGGAACGGGCCGACCATGGCAGCCAGCTTTTCATTTGGCAGCCAGCCTGAGGGGATAAACATGGCCGTAATAAGACCCCAGGCGATGAAGGCGCCGATGTTCGGCATGACCATACCGCTGAGGAAGCGGCCGAACGATTGAATCTTTGCTTTCATTGTTGTACCTCCTAAAGTGATTCAGTGCGCACGCTGCATTCCGGACTGCTTGTGTTTCTGATAGCTTAAGTATATCGGCAGGATGGGGCAAACGCAACAAATAGTAATGTAACTTTGTCACCCATGAAAATGACAATATCTGGAGAATGCATAGCCTTAAATCTTTTAACGCTCCGGCAGTGCACCCGCAAAGACGGCCCGCTGCGCCTATAAAAAAATTCATGTAGAATATGCCATATTGGCAACGCCTTTTCTAGAATAATGAGGTCGTATATGGTATAATGCAGAAAGACACAGCTATGTAAAATATAGGTAAACAGTGCGTAATTATTACGTAAAAATGTGTTTGCAGACAAGGAGAACTGATTAGTATGGCATTCCATTTAAAGCCCAAAGAAGAAAAGTTTTTCGCATTATTAGACCAGCACGCGATGCTGAGTTATCAGGCAGCCGATCTGCTGCGGCAGGCCATGAACGACCAGATTCCTAAAGAGGAAGCGCTGGAAAAAATCGATTCCCTGGCCGATGAAGCCGACGAGCTCGTATTGGAGACCATGAAGCGTCTGCAAAAAACGTTCATCACGCCGATGGACCGCGAAGACATCCAGCAGCTTATTGACGAATTGGATGCGGTCATCGACAATATCAGCGAAATCATGGATAAGATGTGCATGTACCAAATCGGACAGGCGACGGAGGGTGCTAAGCAGATGACCGTCATCACGGCCAAAGCGATGAAGGAAATCTGCAAATCCATCGGCTACATGAAGGATTTAAAGAAAAATTACCTCAAGGTCGAAGCCCGCAGCCATAAGGTGCTGAAGCTGGAACAGGACTGCGACGATTTGTATCATAAGGAAATGGCCAAATTATTCTCGGAATGCAAAGATCCCATTGAAATCATCAAATGGAAGGAAGTTCTTCAATCTGTCGAAGATATTACCGACGAATGCGAAGATCTGGTTACTACGTTCAGAAAGGTCGTCTTAAAGTATGCCTGAGCATTGGTTAATATGGGCCATTGTGCTGCTGGCCGTGCTGTTTGACTATATCAACGGGTTCCACGATACGGCTAACGCCATTGCTACCAGCGTGTCGACGCGGGCCATTACGCCGCGCCATGCAATTATGATGGCCGCCGTGCTGAACTTTGCCGGCGCGATGGTCAGTACGGGCGTCGCCAAGACGATTGGCGGGGATTTGGTGTTAAATCCGGCCCAGATTAGTTTGGAAGTCATCGTAGCCGCTTTGATCGGCTCTATTATTTGGAATATCGCGACGTGGTATTACCGTATACCCAGCAGCTCGTCCCACTCGCTCATCGGCGGCGTTATCGGCGCCGTATGCATCAGCGTAGGCCCGGCGGCTTTGGATATGGGCGGTATTGAAAAGATCATCTTATCGCTGATCTTATCGCCGGTCATCGCCTTGGCGACGGGATATTTCGTCATGATCGCCATCCTTTGGATTGTCCGCAAGTATTCGCCTATCGCCTTAAACCGCCAGTTCCGCAAGATGCAGCTCGTGTCGGCCAGCCTCATGGCCTTTTCGCATGGCTCCAACGACGCCCAGAAAGCGATGGGCATCATCGCCCTGGCCCTGTTGAGCGGCGGATACATCGATACGATGGAAATTCCCACGTGGGTAAAGCTGGCCTGCGCCACGTCCATGGCCTTGGGCACGTCTGCCGGCGGGTGGCGTATCATTTCCACGATGGGGACGAAGATCTTCAAGATGGAATCCATCAACGGCTTTGCTGCCGACCTGAATTCGTCCTTAGTTATTTTTTCCGCGACGTTCCTGCACTTGCCGGTCAGTACGACGCACGTCGTATCGGGCTCTATCATGGGCGTCGGTTCGGCCGAACGGGTTCGCGCCGTCCACTGGGGCGTAGCCCGCAGCATGGTCATTGCCTGGTGCGTTACCATACCGATCAGCGCTGCATTGTCGGCAGTTATCTTTTTGATTATCGACGCCTTGTAAGGGCGATGTAATACAGGTCTTGATGATGAATGACAGGCATTCGTCATCAGGACCTTTTCTTTTTTTTATTTTAAACTACACTTTTTTAGTGACTTATTGTATAATAGACACATGCAAGGAGGGATTAGAGTAATGAGATTAAATCAAGCGACTGATTATGCTTTCCGCATGGTGCTGTACCTGGCGTCGCTGCCGGAGGGCACGAAAATAACCGGCGCTGCCTTAGCAGAAAAACAAAATATCCCCGAGCGTTTTTTATTAAAAATCATGAGAAATTTGACGGCTGCCGGCATCATGAAATCGTACCGCGGCGTCGACGGGGGCTTTGCCCTGCAGCGCTCGCCGGAAGAAATCACCTTGTTTGACGTCATCGAAGCCGTAGAAGGCCAGACGGAACTGCAGCGCTGTCTGCATGACATCAGCTCGTGTTCCCGCGGCTGCAGCGGCATGTGCTCTATTTACAATGCCTTTGCCGATATCCAGCGGGACTTGGTAACAAAATTGAAGGCCATTGATTTTGCCGAACTCGCCCGCCAGGAATCGCAGCTTCAGGCAGCATGCGGAGCTGCAGGCGACGGGCCGCTGGAAAAAGCGGCGTCGAACGAACTCTAATTGATGTGGAAAAGCCGCAGCGGAGACAAGTGATGTGACCCCAAAAAGTTAGACTTTAGTAACGAGGTAGTTTTTGCTATCTCGTTACTTTTTTATGCAGCGGACAGGGACAACCTGTATTGGACAGGACTCTTCCAGCCAAGTTTTCTGAGCCTGTGAAAAAATCTCTGTAAACATAGATCTTCTATGATACTCGGTAAGCTGAAAGCGAATTTGAGAACTTTCAGCTCATG
>NZ_JAOQKD010000022.1:5588-40863 GCF_025567065.1 Megasphaera stantonii | reverse complement strand
TCACCGTCGGTCGTGGTGGAGCCGGTGACATGCTGATCGCCGTTGATGGTAGAGTCGCCCGTAACCGTCTGATCGCCCGTGACATCCTGACCACCGGTTACCGTCTGGCCGCCAGTTACAGTTTGCGAGCCGTCGACGGTCTGATTGCCGCCAACGTGGGAATCACCTGTAACATCTTGGTTACCGCCAACGTTCTGGTCACCGTCGGTCGTAGTAGAGCCGGTGACATGCTGGTCGCCGTTTACCGTAGAATCGCCCGTCACCGTCTGATCGCCTGTAACCTCCTGACCACCGGTTACGGTCTGGCCGCCGGTAACTGTTTGCGAACCATCAACAGTCTGGTTACCGCCAACGTGGGAATCACCGGTAACATCCTGGTTACCCCCGACATTTTGATTTCCATCGACAGTTTCATTGCCAGTAACGTGTTCGCTGCCGTTAACTGTGGAATCGCCATTTACGGTTTGGCCCCCTGTAACGGTCTGACCTCCATTTACGGTTTGGGACCCGTCGACTGTCTGGTTACCGCCAACACTTTGATCTCCTTCAATCGTTCCAGATGATCCACCGCCGGTAAAGAAGCTCTGGGCATCATCTGTGAGTTTTTCGACTGTCTTCTCACTCCAAGTAGTTGAACCACTGTCACCACCGCCGGATGTACCACTTTCGCTACGAAAAATGTAGAGTGCACCACCATCTAAATGTTTGCCACCAATCTCTTTATCTGTAGGAGTATAGTATAGGTAACTACGGCCATTGTCGGCACCCACAATTTTAATAGCAAATTCCCGGGAAAAATCTGGTGCAGTATTATCACTTAAAATTACGTCAGGATTTTTTAAAAAGCTAGAAACGAAATCTAATGAATCGCCCATAATAGTACCAGGCATACCTGTGCCATAATCAGCTGCATATACATTTGTTACGCTATTAGCTCCAGTAATTAGTACTGCACAAACAGAAGCTTTTAGCAAGGTGGACATATTTTTTGATTTTTGCTTACCATTACTTTTAGCCAATTCAGACACGACTACATAGCAATTCTTTGCTTTTGAATAAATGACCTTATAAATCTTATTCATGTGTGAAATCATCCTTTCTATAAGATTGGATAAACATTAAGAAGAAAATAAGTCTGTGCATATCACCGTCCTCAGTGGGATGGGGAAGAGGAAGCGTACCGTGTTTGGTATGACTGGTATTTTTTCCATTCCTCATCGGCGTTTTTATAACTCAGCCACTCATGGATGAAGTCATCCTGCTTGCCGGCCATGATAATCTGATCCATCTTGATTTGGTCGGTTTTGCTAGTAGCTGTTACAAAGGGGAGTTCAGAGGGCTGCAGGGCCAGGCGGAACAGGCGGTTTCCCTTATTCCGGTCGGAATAGTAGTAATCCTGTTTGGGCGTCATCTTGGAGATGATTTCCGTTTGGCGGGTATTGCAGCCGAAAATACGATATAAATCCTTATTGGCATCGCTCGTCGCGTTGCCATTCGGTAGAAATATCTTGTGTTTGCACTGGTCATTGACCGTATCCATGAGAGCCGGTTTACTGGCAATATCGGACAGTTGCTGCGTTGCAATCCATATGGACGTATATTTTTTTCTCATGTCCTTAAAATATTCTTTAAGTTTGGCTTGAAAGATAGGATTGTCTAAAAAGAGCCAACATTCGTCGAGTACGATCAGGCTTGGGCCGGAAGCCTTACTGATACGGGTTTCGATTCGGTGAAACAAGTAGTCGAGCGTCGGCGCCACAATGCCCGGCGTTCCCATGAGGGTTTCCATTTCGTACACCTGCCAGCTGCCGGTGCCGGAAAATTCCTTATTGTTGTCAAAGAGTTTCCCGTAGCTTCCTTTTGATGTAAGCGCCTGCAGTGCTTGCCGAATTTCGTGGGATTGTACAAATTCGGTGAAAACTGTCAGCGTCCGCTGCTCCTGCGGCATGACGGAAAGGCTTTTTAAGGCGTTCCAGACGTAAATCTCTTCCTGCGGCGTTACCGTAACGTTTTTCTGGACGAGGTATGCCATGATCCATTCCTTAGCCCATTTCATCTCTTTTTCATCGTCAATATGCGCGAGCGGCTGAAAGGATAAATCCTGCATACCTTCTGCGGCCAAATTATAAAAGTGACCGCCGACGGCGTAGGTTAGAGCCCGGCTTGATGCTGCTTTATCGAAGATAAACACGTTGGAGTTGGCATATTTCTGGAAATGCGCTTCAAGGGTGTTCAGGAGTACGGATTTGCCGGAACCGGACGGTCCGACGATAAGCGTGTGCCCTACGTCTCCGTCATGGAGACTGAGCCGGAACGGCGTATAGCCGCTGGAATCGGTGTAGAGCAGGACAGGCCCCTTTAGGTGTTCGTTATTTTTGTCTCCAGACCACACGGCTGTGGTCGGGGCCATATGACAAAAATTTAAGCTGCTGACGATAGGCCGCCGGATGTTGCACTTGTAGCAGCCGGGCAGGGTCCCGCGCCAGGCTTCGACGGAGTTTTCCGTTTCGATAAATCCTGTGTACCCCAGGCTGTTCAACGTTTCCAACAGGCGATTGGCTTTGTCTGCGCAGGCCTGTTTATCCGTGTCCATGACGATGAGCGTCATGGTGTAATAGCCATAGCTCACGAAGTCTGCGCCGAGTTCGCGCTGGGCTGCCATGGCGTCCTCTTTATTGTCTACAGCTGACTCGTCGATAGCGCCCTGCAGCTCTGTCTGGGTGATGGCTTCCCTGATATAGGTAAAAAAGCCTTTCACCTGCTGTCCCCACAGTTTGACGTAATGGGATAGTTCTTCCATGCCGTCCGTGCGGGACAAGCAGATGAACCGGCTGACCCAGCGGTACTCTATATTGAGGGCGTTCAGGGCGTCAAAGACGCCGGGTGTCGTGACTGGCGGGAAATTTAAAATCGTGATGATTTTCATATGCTTGCTGCCGAGCTGGGGATTGCGGCCGCCGATAAATCCGGCGTCTGTAATGTAGTTTTTAATAAACCGCATGGGATTCGGCTTTACCGCAAACCGCCGGTCAGAGACAAGTGAATGCAGGTAGGTCAAGGTTTCCTCGCAGTTGAGCTGTTCCATGTTGCGGTTAAAAATGAGAGCCAGCATATTGCTGATCTGCATGGCCCGGTCGCGAAACTTGTCGATGTACTCGAAATACAAACGCCCATTCGCTTGAAACTTTGCGGTATTTTTCCTCTTTTCAACAAAGAAATCTAAAAACTTCCGGGCCATGAAGTTTGGCGGCGCCTGATAAACGACGAAATAGTAGTCTGTATCAAAATGGACTTTGCTGGCGTAGTAATCGCGCCGTTCGTCGTCCATCAGCTGCGTGAGGGGCGTCGGCATATCCGACGAGTCATAGTCTGTCGCAAAATGCCGGTGGGCGTCAAAATACAGCACATATCCGGTCGGCAGGGATTTCATAACGTTGTTTAACTGGTAATTAAACTGCATGAGTTCCGTCTTGGTAGCGCTGTCCATATCGGGGCCGCGGAACTTAAAGACTGTGAATAATGCGTAATCGTGGTTATAAACGAGATTGATGTCGTCTTTCCCGTCCGGATCGATGGCTACCCAGGGAATCAGGCTTTCGAGCTGAGAACGTTGGGTAAAAACCCCGTTTTTATTGGTATACGCTGCCTCATGCTTTTCGAGGGCTTTCTTAGCGGCGGCTGCCTTTTTTGCAAATCCAAACAAGATATCACCTCCTGATGTAGTAATTTGCTATGATTTGATGAGTTAGGGTTCGTAATAACTTTCGTAATCCTTGCCGCGCCAGAACACGTCTAAGAAATATGGATCTTGCGTACCAAGGTACCTAAAGATAAAATGTACGCCGACGGCCAAGACGGGGACGATAAAGGTCTTTAAAATGATGCCTCCCAGGACGCCGATGAGTACCTCAAGCAGCAGAATATTACGGGGGACGCCGCCCCAATACAGGGGCTTTGTAAGACTTCTGTGTAACGGCGCTTCGTAGCCTTCGGGGATTTCTTCTGTTGCCATGGCTTATACCCCGTAAATGGTGGCGCCGCCGGCGCTGTCCGTAATAATTTCTACGAAGTTCGGTGCAAATAAGCAGATGGAGATAGCAAAGACAAGCATGATAAATTTTTGTGTACCCGCTCCGCCGTGTCCGGCAAACATGGCGATAGCGGCGGCCGCGATCCCCATGATGCCAAGTGTCGTAGGCAGGGGGCCGGTAAGCTGATCGGCAAGGGAGTTTAAAAACTTTGTCCAAGGCCAGGAATCAACGTCGGCTGTATCGGTAATGCCGACATCGCTGGCAAAGGTAAAGATAGGACTCGTAGAAAGGAATAAAGACAGGCCGGCTACCTTGTACAGATAGCGGCGCTGCATGGCAGCTTTCTGCTTTACAATGAATAAGTGCAGGGTGTTGGTGTGCATTGAGAAAACCTCCTTTAAGAACAAGTTGGATATGATGTAAAAGCATAATTTGTGCTAAAACGATACGTTTTGACACAAATAAGCACGAAATAGCACTATATAGCACTTTTCAGCGCAGTATTATTTGGTACGTGACGGAGAACAAATTCTTGTCTTACGTCGTCATAGGTTTTGACTTCGATAATATCGTTGACGACGCGGCCTTTCCGGCCGCCGCCGAGGTCGGTATGGACGATGCTGATAACGACGTCGATGGCTTCGCCAATCAGGTCATTGATGTCGCCGGCTGCGTCTGGATCTTCCCGGGCCAAACTGCGGATACGGGTAAGGGCAAGTTCGGCAGAGTTGGCATGGACTGTGCAAACGCCGCCTTCATGTCCTGTGTTCCAGGCTTTCAACATGGTATACGCGGCGCCATCCCGGACTTCGCCGACGATGATTCTATCAGGAGACCTTCGCATGCAGTCTGCCAGCAATCGGGTCATGTTGTATTTGAGGCCCTGGCTGTTTGTCTCCTGTTTGGTAAACATAGGGGAGTAGTCGTCGGCCGGGCACTGCAGTTCCGGCAGGTCTTCGAGTGAGATGATGCGATGATACGGAGAGATCCGGGCGATAGCTTCCAATATGGCGTTGAGGAACGTCGTCTTTCCGGTACCGGTACCGCCGACGATGAGGATATTCTTGCGGTCGGCAATGGCTTTTTCGATATAGTCCTTGTAATATGGAGTGAGGGTGCCGTTTGCGACGTATTCAGCAAGAGTAAAAATCCTGTCGGCCTTTTTACGAATGTTGAACTGGGGATTGCGGACAATGGGCGGGATCTCGCCCTGAAACCGGGCCCCGTATCCCCGGATTTCGGTAGAAATACTGGGAATGTCTTCGTTGACGACTTTACCTACCTGACCGGCAAGTATTTCGATAATAGCCTGGATCTTGTCGGATGACAGGTATATGTTCGTTTTAACCTTTCCCTCTTTGTAGGACTGATACCGGATATAGCCGTCGTCGTTGACATAGATTTCGGTAATGTCTTTGCGTTCCATCAGCTCTGATATCCCATTGCCCCACAAGGATTGCAGAGAGCTGTTGATCATATCTGCCAATTAGCCCATCTCCTCGTAGTACAATGTCGGGCTGTCCGCTGGAGGATTTGCCGGTTCGGAGGCTTCTGCCGGTACGCATTGCGGCGCGGGCTGTACCGATTGCCGGGTTTCCTGGAACGCCAGATAGCGGTCTGTGTATTTATTGATGGCGGCAGTCCTTACAGATTCATCGGTAGAATCCATCATGTCTTTTGCTTCCAGAGCGATGCCGATAATAAGCGGTGTGTTATCCAGCGGTAAGCCCGTTTCCCGGAGCAGCCGGATCAAGACCGCATATTTTTCTTCCTCGATTTGCTTATTGATGTCCCTCAGCTCGCTGCTGGTCGCTTTGATGGATTCCCGGAGTTTTGCTTCCTGTTTCCGCCGCCGTTCGTTCAGCAGTTCCTGTTTCCTCATGAGCTGTTGGAGTTTGACATGAGAGACCATAGGTTTCACCTTCTTTCTCTTGGATTAGTCCGTATGTTTCTTTGAGCTTCTGGCGGCGCTGTGCAAGACGCTCTTCCCGTCGCGGGTTGGCATTGATGGTCTCGGCTCTGCCGCCGGTACGGAGCACGTCGCTGACGTAGGGAGCGTCCGCCAGTTTGCGGGTAAAGAAATCCTGCTCGTAGTAACGGATTTTTTGCGTTAAAATGGGCGGGTTATTCTGGGCAAAAATGATTTCGTTGTCACCCAGGCGCCGCGTTTCTTCGGCCGTCATAAGGGGACGGGAAATCTCGCTCCGTGAAATGTTTTTCCTAAACCATTGCCCCGTATCGGAAATGGATTCGGCAATGATGGTCTGGTTGCCGAGATTTTTTTCCAAGTACGCGGCCGTTTTGTCTTCGTTTGGGGAAAAGAAGATCTGAAGGCTAGTGTTCATGGGGATCTCGTTATCCTTTCCGTATGTTTTAAATAGCTGATCCAGGCCTTGCATGACGAGAAAACCTTTCATTCCGAACCCCGCCGTAAACGCAAAAGCTGAGACAAAACGCTTGAGGTTGCCCAGGCTGTTAAATTCATCCATCAGGAGCAGGCATTTATGCAGGTATGCCGGTTTGGCAGCCCTGCCGTTTTTGTACTCCGCAATTTCCTTCGTGTGGCGTCCTACCATCAGTTCAAAAAAGAGCCGGAAAATAGGGGACATACGCAGGAGGTCGCTTGGAGGAGTAATAAGGTACAGTGATACGGGTCTGGGATGTTTCATCAGATCGTCGATGCAGAAATCGCTGCACCGTGTATTCATCGTAAGCACCGGGTCCAAATACTCTTTGAGGGCTGTATTGGCCGTGGAAATGATACTGCCCAGCTCGTTGTCCGGTTTTTTTGCAATTTCGATAAACCCGCGGTTGATGATAGGATGGGTGTACGGCGCTTCTGAGGGACCAATAAAATCGTCCGGGTACATGTGGTGCAGGTCGTCCGGCGTAAAGTGCCGGGTGACGTAAGCTTGCTGTTTCATATCCCATTCCTCGATGTCGATGCCTTCTCTCGGCACATGCTCATAGTTTTGAAGCGCCTGTATGGCCGTGACAAAATCCTGCACGCTGTATTCTGCATCGTCGATGGTGCCGTCTTCAAGTACCGTAGGAGCGGCCGCTGCTTTGAGGAAACTGGCAACGGTGTACAGGTTCGGTGGATTGGGGTAATGGAGCTTATCTGTGCAGTGGGCATACTTTAAGTGGAGGATGACTATAGAGATAACGTTGGCGGCGTTGGCAATCCAGTGGTCGGCATTTTCTTTGCCTTCGTAATTTGCGATGACATTTGCGATGTTCTGGGCTGTCGATACTTCTTCAGGCGTGCCGATCCGGATCTCGTCCAGCGGGTTCCAGCGGGCGCTGGAACCGTCTGCGCAGGTTGGCTCGAATTTAATGACTTTCTGGCCCATTCTTTTCCGGTATCCTGCTGTGATCCCCCAGTTTTCCGATTTGATGTCGTTGACGATGACCGATTCTTTCCAGCCTCCTAGTAAGGTTGGGACGATAACGCCGACGCCTTTCCCGGATCGGGTTGGGGCGACGAGTAAAACGTGCCGGCTTTGGTTATCCCTCAAGTAAAAGTGCGGGAGTTTGGTATAAATCCCAAAGGCTGCATCATACAAGCGTTTCCAAAGGTACGCCGACGAACATTTTTTCGGCTTATATGCTGGCGGGTTTTCCAGCCAATTACGGTGTTTTTCTATTTCCTTTTCCAAGGCCACAGACGGTTTGCTTCCTGGGGCTGCCATGTCTTTTTGAAAGGTGAGCTTAGCCAGGGACTGTGCGTGACGGGCCCGTTCTTTTTCAAGCTGCTTGTCAAAGGTCATTTCACCGTAGCTCTCGGACTCGTTTTTCTTGTTTTCCAGGTATCGGAGCAAGGCCGTAGCATTCCGGATTAGGCTGTTGTCGTAGAGGCCTACGACAACGCCGGAGCCGGAAATGAGGCCCATTTTTACCAGGTCTTTGTATGCGCCCCAATGAGCGCTGCCGTGACTGGTAAGCTGCTTTTGCGGGCGAAAGATAACGAGTAGGACGAAGGACAAAATCAAGCCGCCGATGGGATACAGCATGACGTCTTTAAAAAGACCGGGAACATAGGCACGGTACATGCCGTACCACGTAAGCAATTTCCATGGCGCATACAGCGTTGTTGTGCCAAACTGCAGCAACGGAGTTCCGAGAAACTGCGTATCATACTGAATCAACTGTGCAAATTTCTGCGTCCCCATCCAGCTGCCGCCGACGGCAGGAAGCAGGCAACAGAAAAAGAGTGCAATTCTACTCAATGTACTCACCAATCAGGAGATCCTGGTTAATGAAAATATTGAACTGATAGCCAGGAGAAATGGTGATGGTCGGCGCAATATTGGCGTCGCGGTCGATAAGGTCGCTGGCCGTTTCCATAACTTCGGCAACGGCGCCGGCTACGGCTTCCTGGCCCGGGCTTCGGTTGTCATCGCCGCTGGTATTGCCTGTCGCTGACTGGGCGGCGGCGCCGAGAAGGGCTGTCATAAAAGCGGTCTTAAACAAGGTTGACGAGTGGGTGGTGTATTTATCGATCAGGCCCGGCGTACCCGTGCCGTCAATAGCTTTCTGGTCGGGCAGTTCCAAGCTCGAGCCGTCCGGTAAAATGATGCGTTCAAAGATGACGCCAATGCGCTTGTTGCCGCGTGCGCCAGCCTGACCATACGTACCGATGATTTTACTGCCCTGAGGGATTAACAGATGCGTGCCCGTCAGGCTGTCATAAATGTTCTGACGTACCAGGGCTACGACATCGCCGCCTGGCATGTCGCTGGATACGCCGGTCTGGAGCGTTGCCGGGATAACGGAACCTGCCTGCAGGGCATACTGGCCGTTCGTTTCATCTCCGGCATCATAAAACAAATTTTCATCCGGCTGCGGTTCTGCGGCCTGTACAGTAGCGGTGCCGGTAACGACATTGGTTACTGCCGCGGCAACTTTAAATGCGATAGAGCTGTTCATGGCTTCTTCTTCGGCTTTCTGTGCTTCGGCAGCCGCCCGCAAAGCGGCTTTCTGTTCGGCAGAAATACTTGGCTGGTGGGCAGATGTTACGGTCGGGGACGCCGATGCAGAAGAGCTGCTGGCTGCACGGCTGCGCCGTACGGCAACGGGCTGGCTTTCCGTTGGCGCCGCATGGGATTTTGCAGCTGTATTCCCTCCCTTGGAATCTTTTTCTTTTGGTTTTTGATTGTTCTGATATTTTGCAATGTCGCTATACTTGCTGGGCAAGTCTTTGTTGCCTGCCCGGGCCGATACGGTAGTTTCCTGCGGCTGCTGCTGTTTCGATGCATCCGGCGTATCCGGTACCAGCGTGGTATAGGCCATAGAGGCCGCGGCGATAAAGGCCACGATGCCGCCGGCTGTCAGGATATGTTTTTTGCGCAGCCGATCGGCACGGCTTCCTTCGTCTTCTTCATCGTCCGGTATATAGAGCTCTCCGTCTGCCGGATTCTGGGGACGGGCGCCGGTAGGTATATCTTGTTTGCCATTGGGATAGTCCTGCTGATAAAACGACGTTTCATAGTCCGTGTTCCAGTCGCTTTCTTCCGAACTCGTTTTCCTAAAGCGTTTTTTTAGGTTTTCTAGTAAATCTGAGATGAAATATTTTATATCCATCAGTTTTCTGCACCTCCGTACAGCACGTCAGACGGCAGGATGTCCAGGTATGTTTTCGGGGTATAGCAAAGGCGGGCTTTGCGGAACACCCTGTCGGCGATGATATATCCGTTTTTGATGCGATAGTTTACGAGGGTCATTTTGTTCTCGTAATCGACGTTGTATAACACCGGTAAATCGTATTTATTGGACTGAGGCATGAGGATGTATGTCCTCGTACCGTCGTCAAAAATTTCGGCAGGATACAATGTCTTTTCCAATTTTCCGTGCTTTTTGACCTTGTATTTTCGGTTCAGCTTTTTTAAGGCATAGGCGCCGTCTTTCTTTTCCATATAGATGTCATAGAATAGCTTTTCTTCTTTGCTCTTCCATGGCAGAGGACGCGACATCATTTTTTGGAAAGCTTCGTCCGGGAAAGAGAACTCCACGATCGGCGTATAGTTGGATGTCACGGATACGAGATACAGGCGATACGTTCTCTGGTTAGTATTGATAATCATATTGGTTGCGATATTCTTTGCCAGCGGTTTGATATAGATATGGGATGTCGAGCCGACGGAAGACTGGTCGATAAGCCAGCGCTTAGTATCGCCGGCGCCAAGGTACGTAATGGTCTCGCCCGGTTTTAAAGCTATATCTGTGACATAACCCATTTGCACGTTGACACGGAACAAACTGTCCGGCTTATACTCGTATACCACTTTGGCGGCCGAACAGCTGCCGTCGCTGGTATCGTATGTAGACTTGGCTTCGTCAGCGGCAAAAGCTGTGGATATACAGCAGGTCAGTGCAACCAGGAGGGCGGTTTGTTTAAGTTTCATTGCTGGTTCCTCCCTGCAGTGCTGGTGTCGGCGCTTTAGATGTCGATTCTATGGACATGGTGAGATCCTTGATTTTCAATCCAAGCGGATTAATCAGGAGCTCGGCTTCTTTGGTCGGCGGATCGACAGTTACGGCAAACAGCGCAACGTAGTTATTAATCCGATGCGTCGAGGAACCGGAGAGGGAATACTCTTCTTCAGACCAACGCACCTGATACGTTCCCTTGGAGCCGGGCTGCAGCTGGATACTGCGGATCGTAGGCTGCACGGTCATTTTGCCCAGCTTTGCCCGCGGATCGTCGTTTTTCAGCATATCTGCCAGCTTGTTGGCTGACTGTGTGGTGAGATAGTGGGCGGCCCGGTCTACGTTATTTTTGTATTGGACCGGATCGAGAGGGACCGTCCGGGTATCGGCGACGAAGTTCGTGAGGAAATATTTGATTTCGGCTTCCCGTGGGGAGTAGTTTGTGGCTTTCAGCTCTCCGCCGGTTTCTACCTGACCGGTGGCGTTATCTACGCGGACGACATACGTCTTGTAGTTATACGTGGTGGCAATAAGGACAGTAACGATGACACAGATGCCAATAATGACAATACAGGCTTTCATAAGCCAAAATGCCGTATCGCGCTGTTGTTTGAAATTTAGAAGATCGTCGCTGTAGGGTTTCATCGGCCCTTTTTCAAAGATGTCAGCGGCGTTTCCGTCCGGCGGGGCACTGTGGTCCGGGCGGCGTCGGAGTGGGTTCATATATAAGCCTCCTTTTTCATAGGTTTTATTGATTTGTTGTGTTAAAAATATCATGAAAATACTACAAAGTAAATAGCAATAAATGCTTATAAATAGCTTAAATAAGCTGTTTCATTACAGATACTAATAAAATATTTTGGAAATTTAGTAATAAAAAATAGTACAAAAATAAGAGTGGAAATGGTATAATGACAAGCAGAGGAAATCTTGAAAAACAAGGGGATGCGCATTTACGCAAATGTCCCTGACATTTAGCTATGCGCTTTCCGCCAAGCGGAAAGAACCCGCTGCGCGGGACGCCTGCGGCGTAGGCCAAGTTTGGCCTGAAAAACAGAAATATAAAATTTTTTAAAAATTTTTTGGCAAAACCAGGGCGGGAAAACATGGCGCTTTATTATTTTTCGAATACACCCCACGCAACGCGCGCGGATGGTACAAAAGTGAATACAGTAGCGCACTACGAATATATTTGCCGGGAAGGCAGCTATGCCAACATGAAGGGCCGTGAAGAAGACCTGGTATTTTCTCGCAGCGGGAATATGCCGGACTGGGCAGCCCATGCCGGCCAGTTCTGGCAAACGGCTGAGGAAAAACGCCAGGCAAACGGCCGTGCATACCGGGAAATCCGGTTAGCCCTGCAAGAAGAATTGTCCCTGTCCGATAACATAGCCCTCGTTGAAGAATTTTTAGATAGAACCGGCATCGGCAAGCGCCATGCGTTTTCCTATGCCGTGCATGATAAAACGGCGGCCTTTGACAAAGACCACCGCAATATTCATGTGCATATTATGTTTTGCGAAAAGACCATAGAGAAAGACCGCCCGCTGGGACAAGAGATGTACTTTAAGCATTATTATCTGGATCAGCAGGGGAATCCGTGCGCCGGATACCGCGCGGACCGGTATTATCAGTCTGTTCAGGGTACACGTGCTATGCGTAAACTGTGGGCTGACATGGTAAATGCGAGATTCAAGGCCGCCGGTATGGAGATTTCGGTTTCGGAAAAATCCCTTCAGGCGCAGCGCGACGATTTGATAGAGCAGGGGCGCCATGACGAAGCAGCCCTCCTGGACCGGATACCGGCGCCTCATTTGGGTGATGCGTACCGGAATCCAAAGACGATAGAAAAAATCCGCGAGCGAGAACGGGAAATAGAGTCCCAGTGTGATGACCCGACTTGTACTACCGATGAAATGGACGAGACGGATCAGCAGGATTCGATTGCCGAGCAGAAGATTGTCATGTTTGCGACAGATGCTGTATTGCGAAAAGTCATCGCTGAAATCCGACGGGAACAGGAACGTATCCGCCGGGAAGAAATCCGTGAACGGGAAGCCTTTATTGCCGAAGCGTTGGATGAACGAGCTGCGGAAGAATTAGAAGCCCAGCCGGTTACGGTGACGGCTGCCGACGTGTATGACGCCCTGATGGAAAAGAAGGAGGCGTTTGCCCAAAAAGAAGCCCGGCATCTTGCCGAGTACAAGCAGCTGCAGAAGCAGATGGTTGCCAAAGACAATATGTGGCCCATGGCGATTGAAAAGGTTATCGGCAAGGGGTACTGGAATACAGTGAGACAGCGTAAGCGTTTGGAAGAGCAGATCCAGCCCGTTGCGGACGAATATTATAAGCTGGCCCGTACTCGCCAGGAAAACGAAGCGCTGCGAACGCAGTATGCACAGCTGATACGCAGGAAACAGGCTTTAGAAGCAGATTTCCAGCGGTATCAAGGGGAAATTCAGGCCAACAGGGAAGCGATTGAGCAGGTAGTCCTAGCGTTTAAGCAAAGTAATGAGCAAGTGCTGAATCAAGGGAAAAAACTATATCGCCAGATTATGATCGCCCGGAAACAAAAAAAGCTCTTCGCCGGCAAGGCTGAAGAGCTGAAGAAGAACGTCCCGATGGACCACTTATATTATTGTGACAGCCTGCATAACGTGGTATTGCGCAGCTCGCAGGTTGAAGGCAAAAAAGCTGTAAAAGATTGCCCTATCCGTGCCTATGAAGGCCGAGCGTATGCCGTCATTGACGATCTCAAATTGGAGCAGGGAAAGGCAGCGCAGGCAGGAGCCGTCATGATAGGCGATACGGTGAAAAAGGGGCAGGTGCGCTTGTACATGGTAACGGTGCAGCCTGCGGATCATCCGCAGGGATTTGATATAACCGCCGTAGAGAAAACAGACGGGACAGTACGTATGTATGGTATCCGTCAGAGAAAAACGGCTATGGAACCCGGGGGCAAGGCTGCACGGAATGCGCAGCTAAAGCGCCGTGCAGAGTTTACGGATAAGCTGGAGCACATGCTGCAGAAAGCCGTAGATGATACGAAAGCCCGGTACCATGCATGGTGGGATGACAGCGATCCGTACCAAAAGAAAAATGAAGCCGAACGGGTTGAAGAAGAAATGTATAAGGGCTGGAGTTTATAGCGAGGTGATACGATGGAACCGCGTAAAATTAGACTGACAGAGGAAGAAAAGAGCATTATCCGGACACTGGGTCATAGCCGTCTGACGGCAGAGTATCTGAGCCATTGGCTGAACCGTCATGATTATGTACAAATCAATGCGCCGGCCGCATTGATGTCAATGGAAGCCAGGGGTTTTTACGAAGCCGTTTTATGTATTGCAGCGTTAGGGAGAAAGAATCATGTTGAAAGATGAAATTGGGCAGCGATTAAAGCGCTGCCGGCTGAAACGGAAGTATTCGCAAGAACACATAGCTGCGGTCCTGAACTGTTCCCAGGCAAGCTACGCATTGTATGAGTCGGGTAAGCGGATGATACCGATTGAAAAATTAATTGTCCTTGCAAAATATTATAAGGTTAGCACGGATTATTTTCTGGGGATTAGGCTGAGGAATCTCGAATAATTATCTGGTAGATGACTATGTGTATGCTATAATATAATAAGATTAAAAGCGTTGTTTTAAGAATATATTGATAAAATACCGAAAAAACTGATTATAAAGTCAAAGAGGTGGGGAGCCGGAAGATACAAGAAATCAGGATTATTTATAACTTTAATGTATAAGATACGTTTAATATGAGTTGTTTTTTGTAGAAAAAATGGTTGTAATTTTGCATTATAAGTGGTATAATACGCCGTTAATAATAAGTAGGTGTAAGTTTATGGCTAAAAGAAAATACTATGCAGTAAAGACTGGGAGAAGTTCTGGAATATATAGTACATGGGATGAATGTAAAGCTCAAACGGATGGAGTTTCAGGTGCAGAATATAAAGCGTTTTTTTCATTGGAAGAAGCAGAACAATATCTTCGAGAAACAGATGAAGGTACTTCTCATATATTGCCGGAGACTACCATCAATAGTACTGATTTAAACGCTCAAGCGGAAGATCAGATTTCAGCTCTTAGTGAGACTGAAGTGGTAGCGTTTGTTGATGGTAGTTGCAATGAAACTGGAGAAAAATCTGCTTTTGGTGCAATTATATTTAGTCAGAATGGTAATAAAGATATATTATATAAGGCTTTTACAAGAAACAATGAAAGTGAGGAGTTTATTTCATTCAGAAATGTTGCTGCCGAACTGGAAGGAGTAAAAGAAGTAATTAATTGGGCCATCAAGTATAATAAAACAAAAATTACAATTTATTATGACTATGAAGGTATAGAGAAATGGGTTACAGGCCAATGGACTGCTACAAAAGATCTTACTAAAAGGTATGTTTCGTTTTGTCAAGAAAAAAGAAAAATTTTACAAATTGAGTTTATAAAAGTCCCTGCGCATGCTGGAATTAAATATAACGAAGAAGCTGATTTTATTGCTAGAAATGCTTTGTTAGCTAAAGGGTATAAAACTTATAATGATGGATCGGTTTATTTTGTTGGATATAGTGTATCAGATTGGAAAACAATAATTGAATGCATCAATGAGGAGAATGCAGGACTTGCTGATGAAAAAACTATCTCTTCTATTATTTTTACTCAGGAAACTATTGGAACAAGAGAGAAGATCCGAGTTACACAAGATAGAAGTTTAGTTGTCATAAACTGTTATCGAAATTCGAAATCTTATGTTCAAGGGAAACAAACCGTATTATTTCAGAAAATCATAGCTACTGCAATTGCATTGTTAGAAAGCCAACAGACCGTAATTGAAACATTGAACTGTTATCATGCGTTGACTATTGAGGAAAATGAAGTTGAAACACAGTTCGAACAAGTCTTACCTCATTATAGGCATGATTGCAATTTTCCAAAACACTATACAAATCTTTTATCTGCGGTTTACAATACGTTGCTTACTGGCTATATGCCAGATTATACTTGTTTAGTCACCCCTATATTTAGAGCATATGAGTATTATCTACATAGGATACTTGGGGATCTCATGGGACTAGATACTGAAACTAATACAGGAAAAAATTATTTTTCTTTCTTTTCTAAAAATTCTGATGGATTATATGAATGTAATAATAGAAGTAAAAATTTATTATCCCCGCAGCAGTTGAGGTATTTGAATAGACTTTATACTCAATACAATAGTGTTAGACATCCGTACTCTCATTGGTCGGCCAGTGATATTGATACCGCAGTTATTACAGATATCGCTACTGCTAGGGTGTTATTGAAAGATGGTTTAGCTATTATAGATCAGTATTATATTTTGTTTAAATAGATAAAGAGTTTGAAAGGAGGTAGCGTAATGGAAAAAATGATGTATAATCAAATTACAGATAAGGATTATCTTGGTATTATTACCATTCTTGATTACGAGACCTCTTTGCGCAAGTGTTTATCAAACATTCGTATTTATCCCCATGATAGAATTCAACGCAAGATTATAGTTGATTTGGCTTTGAAAGTAGGAATAAACCAGTATAGATTTGTAATGTATGATGTAACTGATGATGGGATACTTCTATGGAATACCAGTAAATATATTATTCCTAGTGAAGAGATCATGAGACTTGCCAATTTTTTTATAAAACAAAGAAGCAATATCCTTCCTAATTCCATGTTATCTAGTGCAATGCAAGATGCATTGTTAAGCTGCTAAAATCCATAAATTCCTAGTTCGATTTACCTCTTCTCAGTTTGAGAGGAGGTATTTTAACCTCTTTTTAATTCATTATTTGGCATTTTTGCAAAGAAATACAGGAGGTATGCAGATATAGAACTTTGATTTCTTAGAAGTAAGATCAATATTTATGTGCGACGGCGTACGATAAGCCATGAAAAATATTAAAGCTGCTATGTGATGCCTATCATCTGCCATTATTTTAATTGAATTTTAATCCGGCTCTCATTTTTCTTACTGATTTGGATGCTATAGTAAAAAAAAGAGTCTAAACTATGGCAGTCAATATATTCTGGGGAATGCTTACCCATCAGGAGCGAAAAGAAGTATTGGATGGATCACGCGTGTTGGAAATCATGGATAAGACAGCGAAGTCCTTCTTATTTTGGAATCATAAATTGAAATGCGGCGTTATTGGGTACCGTTTACAGGAATACCCACATGAAATACATATACCCGATAATGCTTTAGTCATTGATATTGATTGCAATAACATCTACATTGACCAGTCATGGTGATCATGCTATAGTTAAGACGACAGCGAATCAGGTAAGAATTGCATATAGAAGTCTTATAACCGTCCTAAAAAATAACTGGAGGTATGTGTGTTGAAAAATGCAGCTATCTTTGCTCCTAGTGATACTGTAGGATTTGCTTTAACAGCATATGCAGAATCAGAAGGGTTTGCAAATTACCATGTATTTGCAGACAAGAAGGAGTTATTGGCAAATATAAGTGAATACAGCCATATCATAGCGGCAGAGAATATAGATGAAATCGCAAACAGTACTGTCCATTTGATGATTCATGCGATATCTCATACGTAGATGGAAAATACGATTAGGTAAAAGACCTAATAGTATTTTTTTTAGGCAAAAAAATACTATCATATACAAAGACAGCCAGGAAAGGGTAAATAGTACGGCTATAGCCGCCCTTGCCTGGCTGTTTTGTATATGATACGGCCTTGCCGTCCTAAAAAACGCCATAACTAAAAAAGGAGCGGATCAGTATGAAAGCAAAACGGACATTTATTAAGATGGCTCGCAAGGCGGCAAGAGCGTATTATTCGGAAGATACAACTATTGATGTAAGTGATTTGCAATGGAGGGAAGTACAGAAACGGATAAGAAAAAATCTTATAGTAGTTCGAAAAATATATGGGCTAAATCAGAAACAGTGTGCTGACTTATTGGGTTTAAATCCGAAGTACATCAATGCAATGGAAAAAGGGCGGTATTATCCCAGCCTTCGGTGTGTGTGGTTGTTTTCCCAGCTCTTTTATATTCCAATTGAGTTTTTAGTAGCGTATGAATGGGGAGACGAAGAAACCCGTATTTGGATGGATGTATTAATGAAAATTGGGGGTGCTAGAGATAAAGCGTAAGCAGTTATACGAGAATGTGCGTTATTGAATCATAAAAATTATACTACAGAAAGAGTGAATACGGACTCACTCTTTCTTGCTTTTTGCCTGTAAATTATATTTATGAATTGGCAATAAAAACAGCTCTTAAAAATGATAGAATATTTCAAAAATCAAATAATTGTAAAAGACAATACGTTCATAGGGAAAGATTCGTAGCATAAGGAAGCTGCGGTTTTTATGGCATATTCAGCAATTTGAATAAATTAAATTTAATGATAGTTAACTTAAAGTACATAGCGATTTATTGAGATACATTGTTAATAAAAATCACTAAATTAGTGTTAAAAAGATTGAAAATTTAAACGTATCAGGCGTATAATGAAACTGAAAGGGAGGGGGGTAACCCTCTGACAGAACGTGTACATGGCATTGGAGATGGTAGCGGATGAGTAAAACAAAGCGCCAGTTGGCACTTGTTTGTAGTATAGCCCTGCTAGGGAGTATGGCGGTACAGGCGGCGCCTGTATCGCCGATGACGCAGCAGGAACAGCTGGAGCAGGCGCGCAGGGCTGATGAAGCGCGCAGCGAACGGCTGCAGCGGCCGGAACGAGTGGAAATAGAAGGCATCCCGGATCGCGAGGAATCCAAGCCGATTGCGCCCGGCGGTCCGTCCTTTTATATCCGCCAGATTCGCTTAGAAGGTATGGAACCGGAATTTGCGTTTCTTTGGGATAAAGCCGCAGAATTTGAGCATCGTGAAATGGACTTAGCGACTATCAATGAAACGGCACGTAAGCTGAATCAGGCATTGCTGGATAAAGGATATGCGACCAGCCGCGTGACCATACCGGAGCAAAAACTGGAACACGGCGTGCTGACGCTGGCCGTGCAAGCGGGGCGGATTCATGACTTTATCTACAGCAAAGACAGCCATGACATGACTTGGCGCACGGCGTTTCCCTGTCGCCCAGGAGATATATTGAATGTCCGCAAGTTGGAACAGGGGCTTGAACAGATGCAGGGCGTATCGTCGCAGACTGTATCTATGCGCCTTCTCCCTGCGGCGGAAGCCGGTATGAGTGATATTGAGCTCACTGTCAAGCGGACGAAGCCGGTTCATGGATTGATTTCTGTCGATGACTCCGGGCTTTCCAGTACGGGGCGTTTGCAGTTAAATGCGAATATTGCGATTGACAGTCCTTTCTATGCCAACGACTTATTGCAAATCGGACTGAACGGCGATGGGGCTATGGATGGATATGAACGGGGAACGCGGAGCCAAAATATATATTACCGGATTCCCTATGGACGGGAAACCTTCTCCATTTCATACTACCGATATAAGTACCACCAGACCGTGCATAGTATTCCCTATGACTTCATCAGCGGCGGCGAAACAGATGTAACGACGTTGACCTGGGAACACCTCATGAGCCGGGATCAGCGAAGCAAGGCCAGTTTCGACGTGAGCCTTCGCAAACGAAATTCCCATAATTTCATCAATGATGTGGAAATCCCCATTCAGACGCTGCATACGACGGCGCTGGAATTGGGGATATCCAAGGTGTTATACGGACAGAATTATACCGTATACGGCCGCGTAGGCCATCGCATGGGCCTGGGCTGGTTCGGTGCTATGCCGGAAAATGACTATGCCGACGGGCCAAAAACGCGGTATCATATGTGGCTGTTTGATTTTGACTACCAACATCCCTTCACGATGGGGCACCGGCCTGCCGTATATACGGCATCCTTTCATGGCCAATGGACCATGGCCGGCGACAGGCTGTACGGCGTAGATATGATTTCCATGGGCAACCGTTACACGGTGCGCGGTTTTGACGGCGAATATACTCTTATGGGCGAAAGCGGATGGTATTTGCGCAACGAGGTGGCATCCTCGATTCCGCAGCTGCACAGCGACGTATATATCGGTATTGATGTCGGTAAAGTGTATGGCCCCAGTACGGAAGATCTGGTCGGTAAAAATATAGCCGGCGCCGTGGTTGGCATGCGCGGCAGCTTTTCGTCTGGTCTTTCGTATGATGTCTTTGCAGGGCTTCCTATTTATAAGCCCGACGGCTATCATACGGAGCATGTAACCAGCGGCTTTACGCTTAGCTGGCGCTTCTAACGTGGAGGGGGGTAACCTGACGCAGCATATGAATGTTCTATGAATGTTCATTGATTATTCATTCCTTTTTTTGTATAGGCATTCTTGTAAGATTGAAATCATACATATCTAAAATGATATAGAGGTTCTGTTTTATAGCTGCAGGTTCTGGATTTGGGTGGACTCACGACCAGCTGGCGAGGAGGAATCACATATGAAACATAAAAATCGTCTTGCAAAACAAGTTACGGCATGGCTGTTATTAGGATTATTCGGTATGGACTCAGTACTAGCGGCTACGGCGCCGATTTTGCCGGATACGAACGCTCCTGCATCCCGTCAGCCTTTAGTACAGCAGACGGCTAACGGTATTCCTCTCGTGCAGATTGCCGGACCTTCTGCCGGCGGCGTGTCCATTAACCAGTACAGCAATTTTAATGTACCCAAAGAAGGCGCGATTTTAAATAACTCCCATACGGTCGTCAACACCCAGTTGGCAGGCTATATCCAAGGAAACCCGAATATTGCCCGAGGCCAGGCCAAGATTATTGTCAATGAAGTTACTAGTACGAATCCAACAGCGCTGAACGGCTTTTTGGAAGTCGCAGGCGCCCGGGCCAGCGTCGTGATCGCCAACCCGAACGGCATTTCTGTGAACGGCGGCGGGTTTATCAATACGGCCCAGGCCATGCTGACAACGGGCAAGCCGGTGTATGACAGCAGTAACAACCTGTCCCGCCTGCATATTACCGGCGGAACCGTATCTATCAATGGCAACGGTCTGGATGCCTCGCAAACGGACAGCGTGGATATTTTGGCCCGTGCCGTAGAAGTGAATGCTGGCGTATGGGCGAATCAGGCCAACGTGATTACCGGGGCGAATGATGTGAACTATGCCGATTTAAAGGCCACGGCGATTACTGGTCAGGGAGAACAGCCTGCCGTTGCCCTGGATGTGGCGGCTATCGGAGGTATGTATGCTAATAAGATTACGTTAGTTGGCACGGAAAAGGGTTTGGGCGTAAACGTAGCCGGTACGGTGTCGGCCACGCAGGCCTTAGCCCTCGATAACGACGGCAGCCTGCATATTACCAAGACCGGGGCCATGTATAGCGATGATACGCTGTCTGTGCATACAACAGGGAACGTTTTAAATGAACAAACCCTTGCCAGTGGCGGCAATGCTGTCATTCATGCCGAGCAGGGGCTTACCAATACGGCAGTAGTAGGCGCCGGCGTCAGCCGGGACGGTAAGATCGACAAGACCGGAACACTGACACTTCATGCGCCTGTGATTACCAATGACAATGCCCAGATCGTCAGCGGCGGCGATATGACGGTCGCAGCAGACAGCATATCTAGTAAAAGCGGCGAGTTCTCGTCCCAGGCTAATGCCAGCCTTACGGTCACGAATGATTTGATTACCGATAAAGGCAAGGTGACTGCTGTTGGAAATCTGACCATAGATGCCGGCTCCATGCCCTTGACAGGGATAATTGCCAGCGGCGGCGATACGTCGATTACAACCCGTGATTCTTTGCTTATGTGCGATAAAGAAGTAATAGAAGTGTAAAAAATTTTGCCGTTCCTATCCGGCACTTGGCCATTGTGTCGGATAGGTCGGGCGTTAGGCTTCGGGCAAGTCAATCTTGCCGACAAAGCTGTAATAAATCTCAATGTCCTGCCTGCGGGTGCCGTTCTCGTCATAGCTGCACTCATGCACGACGATTTTTTCAATCATTTCCCGCAAGAGGGTGGGGGTCAATTCCTCAAAGGCAAGGTGCTTTCGGACGATACCCATAAACTTTTCCGCGTTGACGGTGGCGGCCTGCGACTTGTCCAGTTCGGCCTGCAAAGCGGCGGCGCGGTCTTTCAGTTCCCGCTGCTCCTGCTCATAGTCTGCCGACAGTTCCATGAAACGCTCGTCGCTGATTTTGCCGTTTACATTGTCCTCATACAGCCGCTTGATAATGCGGCTCACTTCGGCAATGCGCTCCTGCGCCTGTTCAAGCTGCTTGGTGGCTGCGGCGGTCTTTCTCTTGCCGCCGATCTCGTTCTGCTGGATAAGCAGCTTCACAAAGCGGCTCTCATGCTTGGCGGCATATTCCGTTACTTGCCGGAGATTGGAGAGGACACCGGCGGTCAACAGGTCGGTGCGGATAAAGTGCGCCGTACAGTCGCGGGTGCGCTTCTTGTAGCTGCCGCAGATGTAACAGTCCTGCTTGCGGGTTTTGTTCTGATACCGCTGCTGGTACATCACATGGCCGCAGTCGGCGCAGAACAGCATACCGGAGAACAGCCCCACTTCATCATAGCGGTTCGGGCGTTTGCGTTGCTTGCGTAACTCCTGCACGCGCTCCCATGTTTCCCGGTCTATGATAGGCTCATGGTGGTTCTCAAAAATGGCCTGCTTCTCCACGGGGTTCTCTACACTGTGCTTGACCTTGTAAGAGGGCTTCTCCGTCTTGAAGTTCACCAGACAGCCGGTGTACTCCCGGTTTTCGAGGATATGCACGACGGTGTTCGTCGCCCACTTGCACTCATAGCCGGGGTGGTAGCGGCGGGTGCTGCCCGTCCTGCGGTATTCCAGCGTCCCCGGCGTGGGGATTTGCTGCTCCGTAAGCATACGGGCAATCTTGGTCGGTCCGTTCCCGGCAAGGCAAAGCTGGTATATCTGCTGGACAACCGGCGCGGTTTCCTCGTCAACGATATAGTTCTCGTCCTCGTCCATGAGGTAGCCATAGACCGGCTTGCTGGTAACAGGCTTGCCGCTCATGCCTTTTGCTCGTTTTACTGCCTTGATTTTCTTGCTCGTATCTCTCACCAGCCATTCATTGAACAGATTTCGCAGAGGGGTAAAATCGTTGTCCATGCCGCCGTTTGCGCTGTCCACATTGTCGTTGACAGCGATAAAACGCACTCCCTTTTGGGGGAACAGCATTTCCGTGTAAAACCCTACCTGCAAGTAGTTTCGCCCTAACCGGCTCATGTCCTTGACTATGACCGTACCCACTTTCCCGGCTTCAATGTCTGCAAGCATGGCTTGAAAACCGGGTCTTTGAAAGTTTGCGCCGGAGAAGCCGTCGTCGGTGTACCAGCGCAGATTGGTAAAGCCGTTCTGCTTGGCGTAGGTTTCCAAAATCCTTTTCTGGTTCGATATGGAATTGCTCTCGCCTTGCAATTCGTCCTCATGGGACAATCTCGGATAAAGGGCGGTAATGAGGTTTTGGGTGGCTTGTCTTAACATAAAATCCTCCGTTTCCGACAGCCAGCCCCACTATTCCGTGGTTTCATTGTACCACGGAATAGGGCGGGCTGTATAGCGGCAAAAGTGTAAAATCAGCTTCTTTATGATTTGTCAAATTGCCGATTTTTGTGTAGCAGCGGCTTCCGCTTCCAGTACCCGCGCCATTTTGTCGGCGGCGGTGGTCGTGGTGTCTTTCTTGAAATAGCCGGACACGACAAGGACGGAATTGCCCATGCGGATTTCCGTCACGCAGTCGGGGCGGCGGGTGGTGCGGGTGTCGTGCTGCTGTCTATCTGCCATAGGCAATACTCCTTTCAGTCGGTAATCAGTTTCTTCATGCTCTCCATTTTCCGCTGCGCGGTTTCCTGCCGGAAGTTGTCGCCGGTAAAGCGTACCGGGACGCACATGGAAAGCAGGCGGTCATAAATCCGGGAATGGGCGGTGTCCTCCGGGTTCCGCAGGTCGTCCAGCGTGAGGTTGGTCGTGACGATCAGCGGCTTGCCGCTACGGTAACGGCTGTCAATCACATTGAAAACCTGTTCCAATCCATACTCGGTGCCGCGCTCCATGCCGAAGTCGTCAAGGATAAGCAGCGGATAGCGGCAAAGGCGGGAAATGTACTCGTTGCGGTTCTCAAAGCTGGCGGCAAGGTCGTTGAGGATAAGGGCAAAGTTCGTCATGTGGACGGGGATTTCTTTCTCCATGAGGGCGTTTGCAATACAGCCCGCAAGGTAGCTTTTCCCGGTTCCCACGCCGCCCCAGAACAGGCAGCCGATATTGTCGGCTCGCATATCCTCCCAGTGTTCCACATACCGGCGGGCAATCCCGGCCTGCGGATTTCTGCCGTTGTCGTTCTCAAAAGTCCAGTCCCGCATGGTGGGGTCGGTAAAGCCCCGGCGTTTCAGTTCCTCCACGGTGTCAAGGTGCCTGCGCCGCTTCTCTGCGGCCTCCCGTTCCTCGCGGGCGGCTCTCTGACAGTCGCACTCTGCCGGGTGGCGGTCACGGCCAAAGATAGCAGCCTTATCCGGCGCAAAATAGGCTTCTTTCGGCTTGCGGCACTTGCCGCAGTACAGTAAACCGTCCTCGCCGGTGTAGTCCTCCGGCTCCGGGGTGGTGGCCGTCATATTCTCCAAAACAGCGTTGATTTCGTTCTTCATAAACTCTCGCCCTCCTTGCATGAGTAGTCTGGTATGCCCTTTTTCGGGGCTTTCTTTTTGTCGTTCCCCGCCCATATCCGCAGGGCGGCGGCATAGTTCTGATAACTTTTCCCGTTGGCGGCAAGGTAGCGGCTCATTTCCTCGATGAACCGTTCCAACCTGTCGGGGTACTCTGCCTGCAACTCGTCGTATTCGGTCTGCGACAGAAAAATATTCTGGTATCGGCCATAGGGCGCGGGCGGCTCCCCACTCACTCCCATTGTTTGGCTCTCTGTAAGGTTGTTTATAGTAGTTTGGTTAGGGGACGGTTTTCCGACCATCATAAGGTCGGTTTTCTGACCATCAGTAGGACGGTTTTCCGGCTCTATGAGGGTCGGATTTCCGGCCATCAGTTGGTCGGAAAACTGTACCTGTGGCACACGCGGCACTTTCACATATAGGCGGTTCGGTGCGGAGAAGCCGCCCCGTTCCCGTTCCAGCAGCCCCGCCATGTCCAGTTCATTAAGCGCCCCCTTTATGGTGGTGCTGCCCTTATCCAGTATTTCGGCTATCTCCGCGATGGGATAGATAATATATATCCTGCCCTCGTCGTCCTGCCACTTGTTCTTCTGGGAAAGTGTGGAACGGTCTAACAGCAGCGAATACAGCAGCTTGGCGGTCTGGGAAATCTCCATTTTCAGCAGGAAACGGGGGTAGGGCAGATAGATAGGCAGCGGCGTGTCTGCCATGATATAATCAGCGATAGTATCACCTCCCTGTGTTTCGGGTTGATTTTGGCGTTTTGTCACGCCTTAGAACGGCGTTTCCGGTGGAAAAGGATAAATGTATCGCGTACCCTTTGACACCCACGAAAAAAGCCTTGATTTATGCGGGTTTGAAAGGCTCTAAAGCGTGACATTTCTGCCTTTGTTTCCGCTTTCTCTCGGCGGCTTTGATTTTCTTCATGCGTCCGGCGCAGCCGGGACAGTATTTCCCCCGGTTGGATTTGGGGACAAATGCCGCCCCGCAGACGGCGCAGCGTTTCCGGCTCCCTCGGTGCAAGAGGGCTGCGGCCAGTTCCCCGTCAAGGGGCAGAACAGCCACACGGAACCAGCGGCACATGAGGGAAAGGGAAATGCTCTGGACGCACACGCAAGGCTCCCCGTCGTCTAACAGCAGGCAGTTTCCCTCGTCGTAGTTACAACACTCATGTACCAGCCGCCGCGCCCGCCGATGCTGGCGGTAGTCCATTCTCGGTAACTTATCGCTCATGGCTCTGCTCCTTTCTGCGGTGCGGCTCGTTCCGGCGCAAAATCTGGTCGATGTTCCGCTTGACGGTCTGCAACTCCTTGAACCGCTGTTTCTGTTCGTGATAGGTGTTATACAGGCCGTCTTTCTCGGAGATAAGCTGCTCGATCTCGGCCTGCAACGCTTTCCGGGCGGGCAGCTTGGTAATGCCATGCGCCTTGAAATACCGGGCGGCTGCGTCGGCTATGATAAAATCGCTCTCGTTTGCCTGCCGGTATGCGTCACGGGCTTTCTGCGATTTCTGCGCCCGCAGCCCGTCACGGGCGGGCTTGGTCTTGGCATAGGCAAGTACCTGTTGCTGCAACTCCTTTTTCCCTTGTAGCTTGGTTTCCAGTGCTTTCAGTTCGCCGCTGGTCTGGCGCATTTCCTGATAGGCGGTATCAACAGCGGCTTCTAACTGCTCCGGGGAAGTAAAGCCGTATTCCTGATACACATTCAGCGTCTTGGCTGCCTGCTTCAGATTGTGTATCTTCGCCCAGTGTTCATAGCCCCGGCCTTTGCCCTCGGCCAGCTTCTTTTCAATGTCCACAAGCCGCTGCACACTTGGGGCCCCCGCAAAGCCGTCTGGCTTTGCGGGGAGAGGAGAAGCAGCGGAATGAGTGAGCTTTCCCGCTTGCGGGGAAGCGAAGGATATGGAGCTTGCGCCGACGAGTTTCGGGGCGGTTTGTGGGGCTTTTGTAGGCTGTATGCCGGTTTTCCCATGCCGGGGGTATTCGGGTATGGCTGCGGCCTTTTCTGTGGCTCTGGCGGCGTTCTGCTCCAAAACGGCAAAGACAGCGGCGCGGTCAAAGTCGTCGCCCAGCTTCCGGGCGGTAATGGGCTTCGTCCTGTCCGGCGTGAGGTAGGAAAGCCGCCCACGGCTCTCCTTAACGCTCACGCCCTCCCGCAGCAGCAGAGAGGAAAATTCGTCAAAGCTGGCGGCGGTGGCAAGGGCTTTCCGTATGGTCTGCCGCAGCTTCTCTTTGTTCGTTTCAAACTTGGTCTGCCGGGGCGTGATACCGCCTGCAATCATGGGGGCGTTCTGCCTGTCCAGCTTGGCCTGTCCTTTTTTCTGCGCCCAATACTCCCGGTCGGTCACGCGGTTCTTACTGCCGTTCAAGAGGTCGATTTGGTAAAGCCCCTCCCGGTGGCACATCTCCATGACTTCGGACTTGAAGTAGCGCAAGGCTGCGTCGGTACAGCGGTGCTTGCAACCGGCCTTTGTATCGGCTGGCCTGTCCATATAGGGCAGGAACGGCACTTCCTCTATCCGCAGCGAATTGATAACGATATGCACATGAATGTTGCCGCTGTGGTTATGCCCGTCCGGGTGGGTGCATACAAGGGCTTGGTGGCCGGGGAAATGCTCTTTACAGAATTGCTCCCCCAATGCCTGCGCCCGGTCTACGGTCAAGCCATTGTCCGGGCCGTCCCGTGGGTCAAAGCTGATGATATAGTGGTGGCTTTTTACATCTTCCCGCTGCTGGTTCTTTCCGTATCGGAGATTTGCCCGCATACACGCAACGGCAAAATCCTCCCCGTCGCAGTTCAGTGTGGACAGCCGGTAGTCCTCGCGGGGGATAAGCCTGCCGGTTTCATCAAGGACGGGCTTCATGGTAAACTCGTCATGCTCAAAAAGCAGGTATTGCTCGGCGGCTCCGTAGTCGGCATTTTTAGAGTTGATATGCTTGAGTGTTGCCAACCGCGTCACCTACTTTCTTGAGGACTTCATACTTGAGGGCGGCAAGGTCGGCTATGGCAGCGCGCACCTCGCCGGACAGCGCATTGTAAGGTGCGCCGTACTCGTTCAGATACCGGGCAATCTGATTGAGATTGCCGCCGATCCTGCCGTACTCGGCGGCCAGCTTTCCAACAGCGGAAAGCAGTTCATCATTGACCGCTGACACATGGATAACGGGGCGTATGGTCGTGCGCCGTATCGCCTGCCGGAGAAATTCCGACTGGCTGATACCATAGGGCGCAAGCCGCGCTGTGAAGTCGGCGTATTCATCTTCGGACAGCCGGGTTTTCACAACGCGGCTGCGGTGGGGTGTGTTGTATTTCTTTCGCATGGTCGTGACCTCCTTTCTTGCCGCATGAGCGCGGCGGGGATAAGCGGCGCAAGCCGCATAGCAGGGTTTGGGGAAGGCACTCCCCAACAAGTTTCCCGCGAGGGGCAAAACCGCAGAATTGCGGATTTTGGCACCGTGGTAGAAACTTGCTCTCCGTGACTGCAAACTTTCTCTCACTTCCGTCCGCCACTTTTTTGGAAAACTGCAACCACAAAAGTTTGTTTCTCTTTTTCTGCTACTACTAATCCTGTAAAGGGCATTCCTGCCCGCTTTCGCTAAAATGACACCGGACGCAGTGGTTTCTACCCGGTGTTGGAGAAATCCTTTCTCTTTGCCCTCTACTACGGGTAAATGCTCCAAATGCCAAACACCAGGGCAGAAAAATTCCCTCCTCGCTTACTACTACAACCGGCAGGGGGCAAAATGGCCGGGAGCGGAGCCGGACAACAAAAAAAGCAGTAAATCTTTTTCAAGACTTACTGCTTTCGCTGGCCGCGTCGGTGGCGGCTGGTATTCAGTTTTTATGACTTGTCCGGTGGTTCGTCAAGCCGGAACTTGAATTGACAGTCAATTAACCGCTGCTTTACATAGTCCTCCACCTCGGCGTTGACCTGCCCGTTCACTTTTGAGAAATAGCGGATATATCCGGCGTAGTGGAGCAGGACAGCGTTCACGGCTTCTGGGTCGCCCTCACGGGCTTTGAGGATTGTTTCATAGGGGAGAAGTCTACTCATACCGGCTCACCCCCATTTCTTCGCGTAGCCGCTGCAAGGCAAGCTGGATATGCCGCCCCGCTGTGCTGCGTGACCGGCCAATACACGCGCCGATCACGCGCTGCGGCTGGCGCAGAAAGTAATAGCGCAGGATTTCTTCCCGCGTCTGCTCCGGCAAAACAGAGATCGCGTCGGCAAGGGCGGCGTTGCAGAGCAGGACGGTCTGACCGCAGACGGTAAATGGGTATTCCTCGTCCGGCTCCGACGCGGCAAACTGGACAAACTTCTCGTTCATCAGATAGTCAAGGGAAACTTGCCGTTCCCATTGCCGTTTAAGCTTCAAAATCTTGTCCAAGGCGGCACAGCGGATAACAGTCTTGCAAAAGGCGTTGTACCTGCGCTGGATATATTCTTGATAGGCTATCTGGTCGGTCATGGAAATTCCCCTTTCTGAATAATAGTGCGGGGCGGTGGCACTTCTTGCTGTCGCCCCTTGATTGCCTACCAGCAAAGGCGGGCGGGGCTGTCAACGGCTGCGCATATGCGCCGTTCATCTTGACCGTTGACTGGCTCGGCTGGGTTTGCTATTTACCCGACAAACTTGAATTTATTTTAAGCTATCACGTTTTACCTTCTTAAGCCTTACTATCATTACCATAGGAATTTCTTTGTTGGTTTTAAAACATTCTTCATAAAATCCATCAATGACAAATCCAGCTCTAAAACAAAGGTTAAAAATATCTTGTATGGAACGATGATAATAAATCTGCTCTTTCGGTTGCCCTTCAATCGCTATATCATAGTAACTGTGCGGTGTCATATATTTTTCAGTCAACGTGACAAAACAAGGGTGTTGCGTTGCAAAGACAAAAATTCCGCTTTCCTGCAACAGTTCATAAACAGCCATAAGAAGTGGTTCAATATCCGTAATATCCATAATTGCCATATTAGAAACTGCTTTCGTAAAGGCTCGATTTCTTTTTAATTCTAATATACTTTTTCTATCGGTCGCATCCGCCACACAAAATTCAATTTGTTTTGCATATTGTGATTGCCGTCTTTTAGCCAATTCTATCATTTTTTTGCTGTAATCAAAAGCGACAACCGAAGCGCCTCTTTGTGCAAGATACGAAGAATAATTTCCATTGCCACACGCAATATCCAAAATGTAATCCGCAGGATTAGGAGATAGAAGTTCCGTTACTTTGGGACGCACTACCTCTCTGTGAAATTCATTAGATTCGTCACCCATTGCATTATCCCAAAATTGTGCGTTCTCCTCCCAGATTTTTTTACTTTCCTCTGTTCCCATGTTCTCTCCCACTCCCCAAATTTGCTTTTTTGCTTCCATTAAATCTTCCTTACTATATTCCATTGTTACCCTCCATAACTTCTGATTGTTGCCGTCTTGACGATTATGTATCTTTACATTACCTTCTGAAACATATGGCGCACCTTGTCCAGGCGGCTGTTTGGACGGCGGGGCTGGATGACCGGCTGACCGACAGCGGCCTGATATCCTTTCAGCTCTGTAAGGCATACGCTCCGCCCGTTGGTGTAAAAGGCCAGATCAGTACGGTATGCCTGTATACAGCGGGCGGGAATCTCGCCAGTAAAGACAACTTCATCCTTTTTTACCTGGGCCGTTTCGATGGTGGCACAGTATTTCGGTGCATCATGATAAGCCCTGGAAAGGTATTCCTGGGGCGCATAGAGGATGAAGGAGAGATAAGGTTCCAGCAGCTGCGTCCCCGATTCCTTCAATGCCTGTTCCAATACAATCGGGGCCAATGAGCGGAAGTCCGCCGGCGTGCTGACCGGACTGTAATAAAGCCCGTATTCAAAGCAAATCTTACAGTCCGTTACGTTCCAGCCGAACAAGCCCTGCTCCAGCCCGTAACGGATACCATCCCTGACAGCGTTTTGAAAACTCTGGTTCAAGTATCCCAGCGAAACCCGGCTCTCGTATTGTACACCGGAGCCAAGCGAGAGTGGTGTAACAGACAGTCCTATGGATGCCCAAAACGGGTTGGGCGGCACCTCGATATGGATGGTGTGGCTGGCTGCTTTGAGCGGCCGCTCCATATAAATGACGGAGGGTTCCTTTACCACTGTTTCAAGCTTGTATTTTTCCGACAGCAAAGCGGAAACAACCTCCAACTGCACCCGGCCCAAAAAAGAAAGAATGATCTCATGGGTGATGGAATCCACTTCGCAACGCAAAAGCGGGTCAGTATCCGCAAGTTGCGTAAGAGCGTCCAGCAGCCGTTCTCTTTGCGCTGCCGTTTTCGGCGCAATCGTCGTCCGCAGCATGGGGAGGGGGTCCTCGCGCCACCTTTTACGAGGGAGCCGGGTTTGGTCCCCTAATACATCGTTTAACCTCACGCTGTCGCTGGGAAGGATAACAATTTCACCCTGATAAGCGGTGTCTGTCCGAACAATTTCCCCTTTGGATGGAATACGCATCTCTGTGATTTTCAGCTTTTCTCTCCCGGCCAGGGCCACCGTATCCCGCAGGCGCAGCGTTCCGCTGTATAACCGTAGATAGACACGCCGCTGGCCGCAATCGGTGTACTCAACCTTGAAAACGCTGCCGCATAGGGCGGCGCCCCCCTGTTCCCCAATCGGTTGGAACAGCCCTGTCACCGCATCCATCAACGGTTGAATGCCAAGGCCATTTTTGGCGCTGCCATGATAGACTGGGAACAGGGAGGCGTCTTGAACCCGCTGCTGTTCCTCCCGCGCAAGTTTTTCCCGGCTGATTGGTTCTCCTGCGATATACTTTTCCAATAATTCATCGTTATTTTCGATGACCGCATCCCATGCTTCTATGTCGGTATTTTCCTCCAGGACTATTTCCGGGGACAGCGACACCGTCTGCTTGATGATAATATCGGCGGAGAGCTTATCCCGAACAGACTGAACCACGCTCTGCAAATCAACGCCAGCCTGGTCGATCTTGTTGATAAAGATAACGGTGGGAATGTTCATTTTCCGCAGGGCATGGAACAGAATACGGGTCTGGGCCTGCACGCCATCTTTAGCGGAGATCACCAAGATGGCCCCATCTAAAACAGCCAAAGAGCGGTACACCTCCGCCAAAAAATCCATGTGGCCGGGCGTATCCACAATGTTAACTTTACATCTGTGCCACTGGAAGGAAGTGACTGCCGCTTGAATGGTAATCCCACGCTGCCGCTCCAAAAACATGGTGTCCGTCCTCGTTGTCCCTTTTTCGACGCTCCCCGGTTCTGAAATGGCTCCGCTGGCATATAGCAGGCTCTCCGTCAAGGTCGTCTTTCCAGCGTCTACATGGGCAAGAATTCCAATATTGATTATTTTCATGTGATTGTCCTCCCTTTACAGCCCCAAAGGGCATAAAAATCCCCAGCAGTAAAATACTTTTACCACTGGGGATTATAAGTTGCGGACATACACATATACAGCATACACCTGTTTGTGATTGCTGTTTTTGGGGATATGTCAAAATTGATAAGGCAAAAGTATTCTTAAATTGGGTACAAAAAACTAAGCCCCTACAAAAGGAGCTATCATAATCCTTTGTTCCCACTATTTGATTATAGTTTTATTTAAGAATACCTTGCCGCATATTTTTTACTCCTTTTCTGGATTAAATCATTGTATCACATCAGTTTTAGGAAAGCAAGTACCTAAAAGAAATTTTTCTTCCCCTTATATGTAACAATCATACCGGCTTCCTAGCGTTCAGAATGTTTTCTGCTGTCTGCTGTGGTGTTTGGTTGGAATTGTCCAACCAAAAGCCGATCCGTGGTGTTGTCTGCATTTTACTAAATACAAATTCAATGTATACAGAAAGATATAAGGAGTGGGAGGGATTCCGCCGTAGTTGGCATTGTAGGAAAATCCAAAAGTTTAGATTTTCCCACAATGCTTATCTTTTGGTCTTTGGTTCGGAATAGTGTAGTGCTGGCGGTCTATCTCTTGTTTTCGGTTGCTTGCTTCCTTACCGTACATGAGCATTTGACCAACGAATCCAGCGCAGATGGCTTTGGAACCATAAAAGCAGATGGAAATATTACCCTTACGACAGACGGCAGCCTGACCAATATCCGTGATATAGAAAGCGGCAAAACCCTGACGGTTCATGCCGCTGCGGCAGTTACCAATAAAGAGACGGGGACGCTGAATGGAAATGACGTAGCAATTACGACGGGGGATGTCGATAATACGGGCCTCATCACGGCCAACGCGGCGGCTTCCATTACAGCATCTCACATTAAGAACCATGAAAATGGCCGTATATACGGCGACGATATTACCCTTACGGCGGATACCATAGAAAACCGGCAAAATACAGAATTAGAAGAACAATTAGCCGCGGCGATGGCCGTCTTGGCGGAAAAGGAACAGGCATTGGACGACGCTTATCGTGCCGACGTCACAAAGTATACGAATGCGTCCCAGGAACAGCAATATAAAGATGCGATTGCTGCGGCGTCTAAAGCCTATGACGACCAGCTTGCCGTCGTGCAGGGCATCCAGGAAGACATGGCGACCCATAAATCCGGTTCCATAGCGGCCCGGAACACGCTTACCATTACCGGGGCGAAGTCTGTCTTAAACAGTTCCGGCGCGCTGCTGTACAGCGGCGGCGATATGACGATTACGGCAGGCGATACGATCACGAACCGTGGTGCGACAATCGACAGCATGGGAAACCTTAGCCTGACGGCTTCCCAGGTGTCCAATGAAAACGACGCCTTTTCCGCAAAGCGCGTCGGCGGGGACTGGGTTAATAATCCGGAAAAGATACGTATAGACCAGGCTGGACATTCGGAACAGGGGCAGGCCTTTGACCGCAGCGAATTTTCGAATTTAAGCAGCGGCTACGGCGCCTATCATCACCCTAATGCGATGGAAATTTACGAGCCTGCTTATGATATCGTTGAAGAACCGGGGCCGGGAGAAACGGCAGATCCGGCTTATCCAGTAGGGTCTAAAATTGCCAACTATGATTGGGATGACCCGATTTTTGAAACATTCGGGCTGTCTCCGATGACGTCTGCCCGGCCGGAAGAAGCCGGCGTGGCCCAGACGGACTGGGATACCCGTTTTAATGCGCTTCTGGAACAGTTGCAAACTAAGATTACGGAGCACAACGCCGAAGCAGAAAAGCATAATGCGGCGCTTGGCATTGCCGATAGCCAGAAGATCGATCCGTATACCATTATACGTACCCATTCCCAAACATCGGAAAATGTTGTCCAATCGACGAATGCCGGCGTCATCCGCAGCGGCGCGGATATGACCATCAACGGCGACCTGCGCAACGAAAACAGCCAGATGGCGGCTGGAAATACGATGACGGCGACAGGTAAAGTTGAGAATGTGGCCAAAGAAAATCAGGAGCTGACTGTAACCTTCGGTACGACACAGGGAAGCTATACCTATAAGCGTAGCTGGCCTCATAAATCGCGCCGCCGCAAGTATAACGACGAAGTATTCATGACGCCGCAGGTGGAGGAAGGCAATACGTCGCCGATGAACGTATCTTCCTTTGAAGACCATTCAGATAATGCCCCTGCCGGGCAGGATATTACGCAGGAAGCCCGGGATGACGCCAATAAGTTCCTGGACCCGTTTACGATTGATACGTCGGGCAGCACAGCGACGCCTGGCCAGTGGCAGGATGCGTCCCGCAACCTGACGAGTTCCCTGTATAACCTGAATCCGGATACGACGGCAAAATACCTTATTGAAACCGATTCGGCTTTTACGAGCAAACATAATTTCCTGTCGTCGGATTACATGTACGAGCAAATGAAGTGGGACCCGGAACGGGTACCGAAACGCTTAGGCGATGGGTTTTACGAACAACAGCTCATCCGCGACCAGATTTTAAACCAGACGGGACAGCGGTATCTGGACGGCTACAGCAGCGATATGGAAGAGTATAAGGCCCTGATGGATGCAGGAATTGCCTATGCCAAAGAAACGGGCCTCGTGCCGGGCGTATCCCTGTCGCCGGAACAGGTCGCAGCCCTTACCAGCGATATGGTATGGCTGGAAACGAAGACGGTCATGGTAAACGGCGAGCCGCAGGAGGTCGTCTATCCCCGTGTCTATCTGCGGGCTAACAGCAATATGACGTTATCTGCCGACGGCAGCCTGATGAGCGCCAAGAATCTCGTGATCGATACGAAAGAAGCTGTGGAAAACAGCGGCGTGCTGCAGGGAAAGACGGTCCAAATTCAGGCAGGGCTGGTACAAAACACCGGCCGTATTCAGGGCGGCGCCATTGGAATCCAAAGCGAATCGGATATTTACCAGTGCGGCCTGATGACGGCGACCGATTCCGTGCAGTTGTCGGCTCAGCATGATGTCGTTATGGATAATACGGCAACGCATCTTGCCAACCAGGATGTGCTGAATCGCACGGCAGGGATTGCCGTGACAGGTGACGATGGCGTGCTGCTCGTTGAAGCCGGCCATAATATCGACCTTGCCGGGGCGACCTTACAGGCCTTGGGAGATAACGGTGCGGTAATCCTGAATGCCGGTAATGATGTAAACTTGACAACGCAGACCTTGTCGGCGAAAAAAGACATGACCCTTAACAGCGATAACTACCTGCGGACGCAGCGGCAGACGGAAGTTGGCACGTCGATTGACGCCAAAGGCGGCGTCGCTGTCCAGGCAGGCCAGGATATCAACGCGCGGGCGGCGTATATCAACAGCGATGACGGCACGGTTGCCATGGCAGCCGGACGGGATATCAACCTTACGACGGGCCGTGAAATTGCCGTGGACGACTTTGGCCTGAAGCATAAGGAATCAGGGCTGCTGTCGAGTTCGACGACGACTATCCGTACCCATGACGACCATCAGACGGTCCTCGGTACGACGATTACCGGTAAAGAGGTACAGATGGGCGCCGTACAGGACGTGAATATGACGGCGGCTGCCGTTGCCGGCCAGAATGACGTGACCGTAGCGGCAGGGTGCAATGTGACGACGACATCGGATATGCAGTATGATAAAGCAACGGCCTATACGAAGGTCAAATCTTCCGGCGTATTGGGCGCAGGCCTTGGCATCATGATTGGTACGCAGAAGATGCAGGATAACTATGAAG
>NZ_JAOQKD010000022.1:5051-5531 GCF_025567065.1 Megasphaera stantonii | reverse complement strand
AGCGATGATGGCACGGTTGCCATGGCAGCCGGACGGGACATCAACCTCACGACGGGCCGTGAAATTGCCGTGGACGATTTTGGCCTGAAGCATAAGGAATCGGGGCTGCTGTCGAGTTCAACGACGACCATCCGTACTCATGACGACCATCAGACGGTCCTCGGTGCGACGATTACCGGTAAAGAGGTACAGATGGGCGCCGTACAGGACGTGAATATGACGGCGGCTGCCGTTGCCGGGCAGAATGACGTGACCGTTGCGGCAGGGCGCAATGTGACGACGACATCGGATATGCAGTATGATAAGGCAACAGCCTATACGAAGGTTAAGTCTTCCGGCGTACTGGGCGCAGGCCTTGGCATCATGATTGGTACGCAGAAGATGCAGGATAACTATGAAGGGGAGTTCAAGACGCAGATCGGGACGACCATTGGCTCTTCCGAAGGCAGCGTGACGATTGCCGCCGGCGATACGGCGCAC
>NZ_JAOQKD010000022.1:0-4826 GCF_025567065.1 Megasphaera stantonii | reverse complement strand
GTGCGCAGTACCATCCGCACCGCCCAGACGAGGGATAATAAGACCTTGCAGGCCTTAGAAGCCTATGAAGGCGGCAAGACGCTGAACGACCAGATTCACGCCATGGAACAGGGCGGCATCGGTTCTGTCGGTATTCATGTCGGTATCGGTTCCAGCTCGTTTAAGCAGGAATACCAGAACGATACGGTTACCTATGCCGGCGGGACGCTGGCAAGTGAAGGGAATATTACCATCGCTGCCGGAAGTGAAGATGCCGCGAAAGGAAACATAAACGCCATTGGCGAAACTATACAGGGGCAGAACGTTACCCTAGCAGCGTCCCATGATATTGATTTGGGAGCAGGAACTAACACGCAGACCATTACAGAAAATTACAGCAGCAAAGGGTCTTCCCTGGGGATGACAATTACTGGTGGGGCGATCAGCGGCGTCGACGCCAGCTTCTCTAAGGTCAAAGACGAAGGAACGACGGAAACGACGACCCACACCGGGACGACCGTGACGGCATCGGATACGCTGACCATGCAGTCCGGGAACGATACGACGATTACGGGTTCCCAAGTAGGCGGGAAGACGGTGAAGGTAGACGTAGGCGGAAATCTGAATATTTCCAGTTTGCAGGATACGGAAACGTATCGGGGCGACAGCTCTTCCATGGGCGGCGGCATATCCGTGTCCATGTCGTCTGGCAGCAAGAAAGACTGGCTGGACGACTCTTTCCGTAAGTATGATTCCACGCCGTATGTCCCGGGAACGACGGGCGGATCGGCCTTCTTAGGAAAAGGCAGCATGGACAGCGACTATGCCAGCGTAACGCAGCAGGCCGGTATCTATGCCGGTGAAGGCGGATTTACGGTCCATGTCGAAGATAATACGCGTCTTACGGGCTCTCTCCTAGATAGCACCGCGTCGGAAGATAAGAACAGCCTGACGACGGGTACGCTGACGATGGAAGATATGGGAAATAAGGCGGAATACGATGTAAAGGATATTGGCATATCTTACACGCATTATGGAACAGACGCAGAAAAATACAAACATTATAACGAAAGTGGATTGGTGCCCGATTTGATGCCGGGGGCAGAAGATGAAGCTTCGTCGACAACCCATTCTGCGATTGCACCGGGGACGATTACAACGACGAAAGAAAAGACGGATTTGTCACAAATCAACCGTGATACGGCCAATGCCTTGAATAAACTGGATCATATCTTTGATAAGAAAACCATAGAAGAAAAACAGGAACTGGCGAAGTTATTTGCTAAAAATGGCAACGAGCTCATCCATAAAGTAAGCGAACACTATGGCTGGGCAGATGGCGATGCCAATAAAGTCGCCTTGCATACTTTAATAGGCGGCCTTACGGCGCAAATTGCAGGCGGTGATTTCAGCAACGGCGCATGGGCTGCTGGCGTTAACGAACAGTTAAGTAAAGAAATCTTGAAATTAGCAGATGGCGATCCGGCTAAGGCGCAGTTGTATAGTGCTGTTGTTGGGATTGCAGTAAACTCTATATTAGAAGAAGATACTGAAACTGGTGCAGCGGTATCACAATATGGGATGAAATGGAATAATTTTGCTATAGTTTGGGGGGCGAAAGAGATTGCTTCAGTTGCTTTAGCAGCAGCTGGCTTTACGATTAGTGCGAATACAATTAAAGATGCTCAACAAAATGTAGTGGCAGTGTATAATAATGTATCTGGATGGGTTGATGCAGCTGGAGACGTTATTGGTAATGAGTGGCAGGATTTAGTAGTATTTGCAAAATCAAAGGGACAATTAAAACGCATGCCTAAAAGAAAGATTGATGAATTAGGAGGAGAAAATTATACGCAAGGATTAAAAAGAAAGGTAGGAAAATCTCATTCAGATTTATATTGGAATCCTAAAACAGGAGATGTCTATGCGGTTCCCAAAGAAAAAGGGAAAGGCCAAGAACCGGAATTAGTTGATACAGTAGATCCGGATTAAAAAGGACTGATAAAAATGATTAACATAAATGAATATTTTGCAAAACGTGAACAAGGAAATATATCTAATATTACAATTATTTCCAAACCGATTATCCCTTTACGTATGTTACAACTAGAAGCTATTACTGAATATTACTTTAGAGAACCTGAGTATATATATATTCAAAAAAGAAGTGAATTAATATATGAAATAGTTTTTCAATGCGTCTTCTATTATCCAAATTGCAAAGAAGTGTCATGGAGTATATATGCCGATGATAGGAAAGATAAAAATATCGAAAACATAATTGTACGTCATTCAATATGGAATAAAAATAACGATATGCAAAAGATAAAGGAAAACTTCAAGCAAAATCGTGAAAAAATAGCGATGCTTCCGGATATTAAAACATATACACATGTTTGTAATTTTGATGAAACAAAATATGTTGCTTCAATACTATCGAGGCTCGATTCAGTTTTTTCTAATGGTATTGTTTTAGAGGATAATTTCAATGAAATTGAACCATGGAGTGATGTAGAGATTCAACGACGTTTAAGTTGGGGAACGGTTCGAGCCATCTGGAATCAAGATAAACGTTGGAAGAACATGTCGCAGATAATAACATTTTTATCTGAATTAGAAAGAATGATTAATTACTCAGAATTTGTTATTAATGATTCTATTGAATTAGATTTTATGTTTCCAATAGATGAATATGTTAAAAATATTTATCCGTATGCAGAAAATATAGAAAACAAATGACCCTTGGTGCCAATGAAACGGCACACCTGACGACGACGGATATTATTGGCAAGACAGGCATAGATATTGCCGATCAGGATATTGTCCTTTATAGGATACGGAGGCTATTCATTATGAAAAAAAGTATTTATATTGATTTTAATATTTTGACATGGTATATGAACAATAAGACGGAAAATGAGAACGTAGGTAAATGTTTAGAAAAAATAAAAAAGAAATATGATATATACTGTTCACCAGCACATTTTGAAGAAATAGCAAAAATAGAAAGAGAAATGAAAGAAAGAAAAATTTCTAAAGCTGTCATAAGAAAACATAAAAGATATTTAGAAGAACTCACTAATCAAAATATTGTTTATATAGAACCAAGAACTTCTTATGGTAAATATGTCTTGAAAAAAAATTCGGGATTATTTCCACAGGTTTATAGAGATGTAATAAAAAAAGATGGCCCTAACATAACTAGAGCTGTTGAAACAATTGATAAAAAAAATTTGGAATTTTGGAAAGAGAAAAGAGCAACTGCAAATGATCCTAATAAATCAGAGAATAAATTTTTGAATGCTACACTGGTAAGTGGGATTTCTACAAAGGATATTTTTGAATCAAAAGCTGTAGCATATATTTGTGAAAAAACTTCATGGGATGATTACAAAGAAAAAATTTCTCCTAAACTCTTAAAGAATATTTATGAAATTGATGTAAAAAGACCATATCATATATTTTCATTGCACATTGAATGTGCAATGAAAATTTTAAATTATTGCGGATATCATTCAGATACAGGAAATTTAGAAAGTCCTACGCATGATATTTCTCATGCGATTTATGGGGCTAAATGTGATTACTTTATTACGAGGGATAAGAAATTATTTTTTAGATTGAAAGCAGTATACTTTTGGTTAGGTGTTCCCACTAAAGTTTTTTTATGTAAAGGGAAGTAAATTGTTTTTTATCAATGAATAATAACTATTATGTTATCTTTTAGATTTACTCAATTATTATCAACTGGCTACGGAAACATAGATAGAGATACGATAAGGTACAATAATTTTCGCAAATTGAAAAGAAGATAAAAAGAGACATGGTTTGCAGAACTCTGGTAGAATGAAGTCGCGACACACCATTCTGAAAGGAGACAACAAACCATGTCTGAAAGGATTGTACAGCTAAATGAGGAAGTTATCAAGGGGCAGCTCAAAGAGCTGGTTCGAGGCAGCGTAGAGGCAACTCTCAACGAATTGATGGAGGCCGAGGCAGAGAAACTGACCCAGGCGGCCCGGTACGAGCGCAATGAGCAGCGGCAGGGCTATCGCAGCGGCCACTACAGCCGCAACCTTACCACCACTTCTGGGGACGTTACCCTGAAGATACCCAAGCTCAAAGGGATCTCCTTTGAGACCGCTATCATTGAGCGGTATCGCCGCCGGGAAAGCAGTGTGGAAGAAGTTCTCATTGAGATGTACCTGGCGGGCGTATCCGTGCGGCGTGTGGAGGACATTACCGAGGCGCTGTGGGGCAGCAAGGTGTCTCCGGCCACCATCAGTGAGCTGAACAAGAAAGCGTATGTCCACATCGAGGATTGGCGGAACCGCCCTCTGCAGGGTGGGAACTATCCGTATGTCTACGTGGACGGAATCTACCTGCGCCGAAATTGGGGCGGAGAGTTTGAAAATGTAGCCATTCTGGTGGCGATTGCGGTGAATGAGGACGGATATCGTGAGGTTCTTGGTGCCACCGAGGGCATGAAGGAGGACAAGGCCAGCTGGATCAGCTTCTTCCAGTGGCTGCGCGGCCGTGGCCTGGACGGGGTGAAACTGGTGGTTGGAGACAAATGCCTTGGTATGCTGGAGGCTGTAGGAGAAGTATTTCCAGAGGCCAAGTACCAGCGCTGTACCGTCCACTTCTACCGCAATGTGTTCTCGGTCACGCCTCGCTCCAAGGTGAAGCGGGTGGCAAAGATGGATAAGGTACAATAAGTTTCGCAAAAATAAAAAGAGACATGGCTTGCAGAACTCTGATAGAATGAAGTCGCGACACACCATTCTGAAAGGAGCAAGCAAACCATGTCTGAAAAGATTGTACAGCTTAACGAGGAAGTAATCAAG
>NZ_JAOQKD010000021.1:0-44098 GCF_025567065.1 Megasphaera stantonii | reverse complement strand
CTCCTTTGCGTGAGATTGTGGTGATTTCATTATACCAAAGAAGTTCCTTCTCTTTTTATATGTTCTTCACTTTTGTGCAGTAAAGTTTTCCCACAATTATTTTACACTAACATATTACTATGATCCCCCTTTTTATAAAAGCATATATGTTTCCTCTCAGGAATAGCCGGTAATATAAGGACGGCTGACTTTTTTTTGACAAAATATAAAGATTTCTTTGACGATTCATAGCACATAGCCTGCTGCCATTACCCACATATTCAACAAATATTGTCGTCTATTAAGCCCTTCGCAAAAGTCACTAGAATATAGAAAAATTTCTTGAGACGACAAATATCGTCGTACTCATATGATACTATCTCTGTATAACTACATGAAAGAAAGATGTGAGTATATGGAAAAAGCCCATCGCGTATTGCTGTTATTTTACCGCTTGTTAAAAGGCGAGCGGATTCATAAAGCAAATTTTGCCTTTGAGCATCATGTAACGGAGCGTTCCGTCGAACGAGATATCCAGACAATCCGCAACTGTCTGGAAGAACAACACGCCAATATGTCCCTTCTGTTCGACCGGAAGAACGAAAGTTATTATTTATCTATTCCCAAGCACGGATTTCCCTATTCGTCGCAAGTAAAAATACTGCGGCATCTAAAAGAAACGGAACATTCCAAGACAAAAACATGACCATTGCCAGACTGCCGGAATGGATTATAATAAAGGCAAGGAATTTCTTTACCTATGAGGTGGTCCGCATGTATAAAGTACATAATGGCAAAGAAACGCCAAATAAGATCAATCGCATCCTCAGTCTGTATACAAAGCTTAGGGAAGGCCGCTGCATTCATGCCGACGAAGAAGCGAAACGGCATGGAGTAACCGTCCGCAGCATCCAGCGTGACATCAAGGATTTGCAGGAATATTTGCAATATCAGCAGGAAGAGGATACGTTGCTGAGCTATGTCATATTCTACGACAGACGACAAAAAGGCTATATGATGAAAACGGCAGATGTATCTACATTTTCCAACAGCGAAATTCTGGCAATCTGCAAGATTCTCCTGGACAGCCGAGCCTTTACCAAAAAAGAAATGACGGCTATGCTGGATAAATTAGTAACAAATTGCGTAACTGCCAAAAATCGGGACGTCATTCGCGAACTCATAAAAAACGAAGCCTTCCATTACATCGAACCGCATCATAAAAAAGTTTTCATCGATAAGCTTTGGACTATAGGGCAGGCTATCCGTAGCCATCATTATATCGAAATTGCCTATACGCGCTCAAAAGACAAAAAGCTGGTCGCACGTAAATTAAAACCGGCAGCCATTATGTTTTCCGAATACTATTTCTATTTGACTGCCTTTATTGAGGACAAGGACGTGCAGCAGCATTTCGACGTCATCAACGACGCCTTCCCAACAATATACCGCGTAGACCGCATTGCCGCCTTAAAAGTCCTGCCTGATACGTTCCGCGTGCTGTACGCCGACCGGTTTCAAGAAGGAGAATTTCGCAAACGGGTACAATTCATGTACGGCGGCCGGCTGCAGCGCATTCGGTTTACTTATTCAGGGCCAGATGTCGAAGCTATCTTAGATCGCCTGCCCACGGCTGTCATCGAAAAAGAAACTGAAAACATGTATACTATTTCAGCCGAAGTATTTGGCGAAGGCATTACTATGTGGCTGCGAAGCCAAGGCAAAAATATTCACGTATTACCGTAATGTTTCCCCTTGACATCTACTGATATCTATAGTATACTTACCTAGTCAGCCGACGATGTGGAGTGATACTCAAGAGGCTGAAGAGGACGGTTTGCTAAATCGTTAGAGGTCGCAAGGCCTGCGAGAGTTCGAATCTCTCTCACTCCGCCAAAATACTGAAATGAGCAGTCTTGAAGAAATTCAAGGCTGCTCATTTTTTTGTGCAAAGAAATCCGTCAGGAACGCCATGATACATGCATGGTCTATCCAATTCTATCATCGCATACTACTTCTTTTAGAAAAGCACACAAGAGGACGGCGCCTGCGTCGTCCTCTTGCACATATACTTCGAGAATATTATGCTTGTGTTTCCTTCTGCAGTATGGCTTCTACGGCAGCGGGCTTATGCTCCATCATATGCGTATGGCCCGGCCGGATATCGGCTTTCAGCACGACTTCCGTGCGCAATCCCTGCTCGGCCAAATAAAAGGTGGCTTTTTTGACGACAGCCATGACGTCGTCCCACTCGCCTTCGATTTCCGTAAACATGGAATTCGTACGGCTCGTCAAGCCTGACTCGCGGATAATTTTTACCACCTGCGCCACATATGGCGAATAAGAGTCTCCCGTACCGCAGGGAGCAATGCAAACGGCTACTAACGTATTCATCATATAACCCCTCCTAATGCAACTATAATTCGTCTCCAATTCATGGCAAAGGCATTAAAAATCACTTAGTTCCCTGTAAAAGCTGCTCCACAATCGCCGTTTTATGCTCCATCATCTCCGTATGGCCCGGCCGAATGTCTGCTTTCAGGATCACTTCTGTCCGCAATCCTTGTTCCGCTAAATAAAAGGTGGCTTTTTTGACGACAGCCATGACATCATCCCACTCGCCTTCGATTTCCGTGAACATAGAATTCGTCCGATTTTTCAATCCTGATTCTCGAATAATCTGGATGACCGGCGCGACATAGGGGGCAAATTCGTCGCCGATACCGCAGGGAGCAATGCAAACAGCTGCTAAAACATTCATTACGGTTCCTCCTTATATGAAATAGGATTTTGACTTATGTCCTCAGGCGAGGCCTGATACAGCTCATCCAGAAAAATCTGCTGGAATGAGCCAGTCCCGGCAGCTTTTACCTCGGCCCGCCTGCCGGCAAGATTATACGCCGCCGTCCCAGTAAGCGCCGCTATGAACGGGTCTGCAACAGCCGCATATACGGCGATGACCCCTCCCAAGGAGCATCCCGAACCAGTGACGCATTCCATCATCGGCGAACCGCCATAAGAAACTGCGTCATGGCGGCCGTCAGTAATAAAATCTTCTGCTCCTGACACGGCGACAGCGCCGCCGGTCCATGCAGCCAACGCTTTCGCAGCCACCACGGCCTCGTCCACTGTATCGGTTGAGTCGACGCCTCGGACCTTCGAGGAGGCTCTGCCGCCTACCTGCCATAAGCCAGCCAGCGCAATGATTTCCGACGCGTTGCCGCGAATAACCGACGGTTTATATTCCTTGCACTGAAGCAGCAGATTCGTCCGCAGTTCGCCCAGCCCAACGGCAACAGGGTCCAGGACCCACGGCTTTCCCAGCTTGCACAGGGCGTTCAACGTACGGGGAACCGTTTCCTCATAAATAGGAAGCAAGGTTCCCACATTGATATACATCGAGTCGCCCATCTTCACCAGGCCTTCTCCTTCATCAGGCAGATAGACCATCGCCGCTGAGCCGCCTGCGGCTAACTGGGCGTTGGCTACAAAATTAACCGTCACAAAATTCGTAATAGAGCCGGCCAAGGGCTTTGATTTTCTTGCGTTCTCCGCCGCCAGCCTTATTTGTTCCCGTATATACGCCGTATTCACGAAATCATCGCCTTCTTTCTGCTATTCTTATTATAAGCGCTGTCCGGATTCATCTCAACCTAAAAATACAAAAAACGCATTGACGATGTCTATGCATAGACGTTATCAATGCGCTTTCTTCATCAGCCTTCCTCTATAGACGATACGTAGTCTATATCCAATGATTCGACCGTATCGTTGTCAGCGGCAAAATTAACGGTGCCTTGTATTTTTCTGCCCCTTAAGATCATGGGAATCCACGTCCGATCTCCTTTCCACATCTCGTCGTAGGGAAGGGTATCTGCTGAAAACCACTGCGGTTCCATTTCCTCCGTTTCTACAATGGTTCCTTCATATTGGCGAACGAAATAGACGTATCCCAAGTGATTTAACTCCGGTTCGGCCGTAAACCGGAAGTCCAGCAAGCCTACTAATTCTAAATCTTCCGCTTTCGTCTGAAGACCCGTTTCTTCCTGCAGCTCACGGACGGCGCACTGGCGAAAGGTCTCGCCCGGCTCGATTTTCCCACCGAAGCCATTCCATTTCGATACGCCGAAGCCGCGTTTTTTTCGTCCCAGCAGGATTCTCCCTCTCTCGTCGACAGGAAAGCACAGCGTCGTATCTCTCATCGTTTTTTATGGAAATAGGCGTGCTCTTTAGCCAATTCCTGCAAAATCGTATCGATAGTCCAGGAAATATTATTCGGCGTTACCATCGCTTTGAGAGGCACGTTTTTCAAACGGCCGCGGCGAATTCCATCCAGCAGCAGATTGACAGCTTTATTGTCAAATCCGCAAAGGATGAGGGCTTCCTTGGTTACAGGTTCCAACGCTTCGTCTTCGCCCAGGTCTTCATGAACCTTGGTTTCACTTGTCTCCGCCTTATTGGCGGCGATTTCGGCAATTTCATCGTCGCTTAACCCCAACAGCTTGCCAACCGTTTCCGTCTTTTCTCCTTCTGCTACAACCTTAATTTGAGATTTCGTCAGCAATCCCAAGAGCTTTAACAGGCTGAGCCGTTCCGGCGTAAAGTTTACAGCCAGCATCATTCTATAGGCCATTGTCTCATCTCCTTGTAAAAAAACCGCTGCGGCACTGTGCCACAGCGGTCTCGTAAGCTATTACACTAATTCGATGATTACCATCGGAGCTGCATCGCCCTGACGAACGCCAGTTTTGATAATACGCGTATAACCGCCTTGACGGTCTTTGTATTTCGGCGCAATTTCATCAAACATTTTCTTAACTACGCTTTCGTCTCTTACGTAAGCCAATACCTGACGGCGAGCGTGTAAGTCGCCGCGTTTAGCCAAGGTAAGCATTTTTTCTGCTACTTTGCGGAGTTCTTTTGCCTTTGCTTCCGTCGTTTCGATGCGTTCATGCTGGAATAAAGAGGTAACAATGCTGCGCAGTAATGCTTTACGTGCAGAGCTGTCACGTCCCAACTTTCTATAAGCCATCGTTCATCCTCCTCGAATTATTCTTCGTTGGATTTCAAATCAAATCCATAATCTTTCAGTTTTTCAATAATTTCATCTACAGACTTTTTGCCCAAGTTGCGAATCTTAGACAAGTCATCTTCCGTCCGTTCAACCAAATCGCCTAACGTGTAGATATTAGCCCGTTTCAAGCAGTTCGACGCGCGAACGGACAAATCCAATACGTCAATTTTAACTTGGCTGAGCTCCGGTCCGTTATCTTCTTCCGGTTCTTCGCCGTCGGGAGTCGTAAAGGGAGCGGCTGCTTCATTAGCCTTCGGATCAGAAGCGATCTTTTGGAAGTAATCCAAATAGCTGACCATGATAGACGCAGCTTTAGCCACGGCGTTTTCAGCAGCGATGCTACCGTTGGTCGTCACTTCAAGCGTCAACGAATCGTAGTCCATTTCGTTGCCGACCCGGATATTGTTAACCTGGTAGTTCGTCTTTACAATCGGAGAGAAGATCGAATCGATGGGAATTACGCCGATCATATCCGTATCTTTCTTATTTCTTGTAGACGGAACATAGCCCTTGCCCCGTTCGATATGGCACTGCATATAAATGTGCGCATCCGAGTCGAGAGTTGCAATATGAAGATCCGGGTTTAAAACTTCAATGTCTGTGCTTACGTTCAAATCTTCTGCAGTAAATTCGCATTCACCAGTGATATCAACCGTGATATCCAATTCATCGACTTCGTCGCGAGTGAATTTCAGACTAAGCTGTTTTAAGTTCAGGATAATTTCCGAAACGTCTTCCCGAACGCCAGGTATCGTCGAAAATTCATGCAATACTCCATCGATTTTAATGGAGGTAATTGCTACGCCGTCCAGCGAAGACAAGAGGACGCGCCGTAAGCTATTGCCCAACGTGATTCCGTACCCTCTGTCGAGAGGTTCGCATACGAATTTTCCATAAGTGCCGTCGTCGCTTCTATCAACGGTCTTAACTTTAAATTTGTTATCATCGATCATCAGGAAAATCCTCCCATTCCAGAATCAAAACAACTTGGTTGAATATCTCTTATACACGTCTGCGTTTCGGCGGACGGCAGCCATTATGCGGGATAGGAGTTACGTCTTTAATGGAATTTACTTCCAGGCCTGCTGCCTGCAATGCGCGGATAGCGGCTTCACGACCGGAGCCGGGACCTTTTACATATACTTCAACCTGACGAAGGCCGTATTCCATAGCGGCTTTAGCAGCCTGTTCAGCAGCCATCTGAGCGGCGAACGGAGTGCTCTTACGGGAACCGCGGAAGCCGAGGCCGCCGGCGCTTGCCCAGGACAAAGCGTTGCCCTTCGTATCGCTGATAGTAACAATCGTATTATTAAAGGTAGAACGAATATGTGCTGCACCCGATTCTACATGTTTCTTTTCTTTTCTCTTATTGCTTCTTGCGTTATTCTTAGCCAAAATCGTTTCCCTCCTTACTTAGAAAATCTTATTTCTTCTTACCTGCTACTGCTTTTCTCGGACCTTTACGCGTACGTGCGTTTGTCTTCGTGCGCTGACCGCGAACGGGAAGACCTGCGCGATGACGTTTGCCCCGGTAAGAGTTAACTTCAATCAGACGTTTAATGTTGAGCGCTGTATCACGGCGAAGGTCGCCTTCTACTTTATAATCAGAACCGATTACTTCACGGATTTTCTGAACTTCATCTTCCGTCAAGTCGCGAACGCGCGTGTCCGGATTAACGCCTGTTTTTTTCAAGATTTCCTGGGACGAAGAAAGACCGATCCCCAAAATATAAGTTAAACCAATTTCAACTCGTTTGTCACGTGGTAAATCCACACCGGCTATACGTGCCATCTAATCATCCACCTCCTGTCGATTAACCCTGTTTCTGTTTATGTTTCGGATTTTCGCAAATGACCATAACGCGGCCTTTGCGTTTAATGATTTTGCATTTTTCGCAAATTTTCTTTACTGACGGTTTTACCTTCATAGTTAACCTCCTGCGTAAACAATCTTACTTGAAGCGATACGTAATACGACCGCGATTCAGATCATACGGTGTCAATTCCATCGTAACTCTGTCGCCGGGAAGAATACGAATAAAATTCATACGCATTTTTCCGGAAACGTGAGCCAGTACGATGTGTTCGTTTTCCAACTTAACTTTAAACATAGCGTTTGGCAGTGCTTCTACGACGACGCCTTCTACTTCAATGACATCTTCCTTAGACATGTGTACCCTCCCTGGTCAATTCCATCTTGGCCCGGTTCAAAACGGACCGTATCCATTCATTGCTGATTCTCAGGGGACCAGCGTTTCCTCTGGATACGCTCGTTCCCACTATCTGGAGATGCCGGCAATTTTTTTTCTTCGGCTTATCCAATTTGTACTTTCGACCGTCAGCAATCCATACATAGGGATAATCCAACTTGCCGACAACGACATACAGGCCCTCTTTATCTCTGCCCGCACAGCTTTTAACGACTGTGCAGACAGGTATCTCTATCCGCTCCATCATTCCGGTAAGGTCAGGATTTCCGGACCGTTTTCAGTAATAGCTACTGTATGTTCAAAATGGGCTGCCGGCTTCTTATCACAGGTAACGACAGTCCAACCGTTTTTCAACTGCCGGACTTTTTCCGTACCCATGTTGATCATCGGCTCAATGGCCAGAACCATACCCGGTTCCAGGAGTTCTCCGTGACCGGCAACGCCATAATTCGGCACTTCCGGTTCTTCATGCATGTCGGTACCGATGCCGTGTCCTACATAATCGCGGACAACGCCGTAACCGAATGATTCGGCATAGGATTGAACGGCATGCCCGATGTCGCCCAGGTGGTTGCCAGCTACTGCCTGCTCAATGCCTTTATAGAGACATTCTTCCGTCACTTTAAGCAACTGAAGAACGGCCGGGTCAACGTGACCGATAGGAATCGTCACCGTCGAGTCTCCATGATAGCCATTTTTGTTTACAACTAAGTCAACACTGATTATATCTCCATCTTTTAGCTTGCGCCGGCCCGGAATACCGTGAACGACTTCTTCGTTTACGCTAGCGCAGATAGTCGCCGGATATCCGTAATAACCTTTACAGCTCGGAAAGGCGCCGCAGCTGCGGATGTATTCTTCGCAACGCTGATCCAGCTCGCCTGTCGTGACGCCCGGCTTCGCCAGCTTTTTCATCAGCTGCAATGCGTTGGCAGTAATGCGACCAGCTTCGCGAATATACTCTATTTCCCGTTTAGACTTTAAAATAATCATAATTATTTACTCTTTTCAAGGCTCTTTACGATATCATCAAAGACTGCATCCATCCCCTGCTTGCCGTCGACTTCGATGTACAAGTTGGAATTTTTGTAGTAATCAATAAGCGGTTTGGTCTGAGCAGCATATACGCTGAGACGTTTTTCAACGGTTTCGACCTTATCGTCGTCGCGCTGATACAATTCTCCGCCGCATTTATCGCAAACGCCTTCTACCTTAGACGGTTTAAAAGAAATATGATATGTCGCGCCACAGGAGCGGCAAATCTGACGGCCTGTCGTCCGCTTAATCAGTTCTTCATCAGGAACGGAAATGTTGACGACTCCGTCGAGCTTAATGCCCAAATCGCTGAGAATCGCGTCGAGGGATACGGCCTGGGACGTCGTGCGCGGGAATCCGTCGAGGATAAACCCTTTCTTGCAGTCGTCTTTTGCCAGGCGTTCTCTTACGATACCGACAGTAACGGCGTCCGGTACGAGCTGACCGTTATCCATATACTTCTTAGCTTCCAAACCAAGGGGAGTCTGTTCTTTAACAGCTGCTCGGAACATATCGCCCGTTGAAATCTGGGGAATACCATATTTTTCAATCAATCGTTCGGCCTGCGTGCCTTTGCCGGCACCCGGAGGCCCCATTAAAAGAATGTACATGTAAACTACCCCCTTATCATTTCATAAAGCCCTGATACTGTCTGTTGAGCAACAACGATTCGGCCTGCTTCATCGTATCGATAGCAACGCCGACTACAATCAGCAGCGCCGTACCGCCGAAATACACACCTTCAATACCCGTAATCCAGCCGATGAAGTTCGGCAGAATGGCGATGAAGGCGAGGAAGAACGAACCTGCCAAGGTAATACGCGTCATAATTCTATCGATATACAAAGCTGTCGGCTGGCCCGGACGAATACCGGGGATAAAGCCGCCGTACTTCTGCATGTTTTCCGTAAGCTGCGGAATATTCAGCGAAATAGCGGTATAAAAATAAGTAAAGAAGATAATCAAAATGGCGTACATAATGGTGTTGGTCACCGTACCCCATGCAAACCATCCGGCAATCATCTGTACCGTTTCATTCTGTACGAACTGTGCAATCGTAATCGGGAACATCAGCACGGACGAGGCAAAGATGATGGGGATAACGCCAGCCTGATTGACTTTCAAAGGAATATGCGTCGAATGGCCGCCGTACATCTTCCGGCCGACAATCCGTTTCGCATACTGCACAACGACGCGCCGTTGTCCCTGCGTCACCTCAATGACTACGACAATCATGAAAAGGGCGATCAAGGCAAACAACAGCACCTGGAAAATATTGATGGAACCTGCCTGAATATATTTGTATACAGTCATGCAGCCATCGGGGAACCGCGCTACGATACCGGCGAAGATAATCAGCGAAATGCCGTTGCCGATGCCGCCTGCTGTAATCTGGTCGCCCAGCCACATGAGGAAACACGTGCCGGCCGTCAGAATCACTGCTACCATAAATACCATGGCCCAGCTGTCGTTTACGAAAGCGTTGTTTACTTTCAGCGCATAGCTCATGGCAAAGGCCTGGATGAAACCTAAGACTACCGTGCCATACCGGGTGACCTTCTGGATTTTTTCACGGCCGTCCTGATTGTCCTTCGCCCACTGCTCAAAGGTCGGAACGACCGACGTGAGGAGCTGCATGATAATGGACGCGTTGATATACGGCGTAATACTCATAGCGAGGATAGAAAACTTACTCAAGGCGCCGCCGGAAAATAAATCCAACAGGCCAAATAAGTTGCCGCTGCTGAAAAGATTTTCAATGACTGAGGCGTCTACTCCCGGAACAGGGATGTGGACACCTAGTCTGAAAATAATGAACATGATCAAGGTGAAAACTGCGCGTTTCCGGAACTCCGGAACGTTCAGCACATTCTGGATGTTCTCTAACACCTTAGATCACCTCTACCTTACCACCAGCTGCTTCAATTTTTTGCTGCGCCGATTTCGTGAAGCCCTGCGCTACAACGGTAAGGGATTTTTCCAATTCGCCGTTGCCGAGGATACGAACACCGTCGCATACGTTTTTAAGAATACCTGCTTCTACCAATGCAACAGGATCTACCGTCGTGCCGTTTTCAAAGCAATTCAGTACAGAAACGTTAACTTCTGCATACTGTTTAGCCCAGATATTTTTGAAACCGCGTTTCGGGAGCAAACGATACAGAGGCATCTGGCCGCCTTCAAAGCCCGGGCGTTTACCGCCGCCGCTACGGGAAAGCTGGCCCTTCATGCCCTTGCCGGCCGTCTTGCCGTTGCCGGAGCCAATACCGCGGCCTACGCGATTGCGTTTTTTCTTGGAACCAGGAACAATACTCATTTCATGAAGTTTCAATTCAGCGCACCTCCTTCTATCTTAGATTTCTTCTACTTTGATTAAGTGTTCTACTTTATGAAGCATCCCTTTGATCTGCGGGGTTACTTCTTTTACTACGCTGGAATTCGTCTTGTGGAGACCCAGGGCAACGACAGTTGCGCGCTGGTCGCCAGGACGGCCTGCGAGACTCTTTACGAGCGTAACTTTTACTTGAGCCATCTTGTGTATCCTCCCTTATTAACCGTAAATTTCTTCTACAGTTTTGCCACGGAGTTCAGCAACTTTGTTGACATCCTTCAAACGGCTCAAGCCTTCGATCGTAGCCTGAACCATGTTGTTCGGGTTGGAAGAACCGATGGATTTTGTAAGGATGTTGCGGACGCCAGCCAATTCCAATACGGCACGTACAGGACCGCCTGCAATAACTCCAGTACCTTCGGCAGCCGGTTTCAGGAATACTTTGCCAGCGCCGAAAACACCTGTAATCGGATGGGGAATGGAACCGTTTTTCAAGGAAACAGTTACCAAATGTTTTTTAGCGTCTTCAACACCTTTGCGGATAGCTTCGGGAACTTCGCCGGCTTTACCTAATCCTGCGCCGACTCTGCCGTTGCCGTCGCCGACAACAACCAACGCACTGAAGGAAAAACGGCGGCCGCCTTTAACTACCTTAGCAACACGGTTGATGAATACGACATTTTCTTGTAATTCGAGACCTGCATGGTCAACTTTTGCCATGTGTTATTTCCTCCTTGATTAGAATTTCAAGCCAGCTTCACGAGCGGCTTCAGCAAGAGCGGCAACACGGCCATGATAGATATAACCGCCGCGGTCGAATACGACCGTCGTGATACCTTTTTCAAGAGCACGTTTTGCAACTAATGCGCCAACTAATTTTGCGCCTTCAGCATTGCCACCGCTGACGTTCTGAGCTTTAATTTCCTGATCCAACGAGCTGGCGGAAACCAAGGTAACGCCCTTCGTATCGTCGATGACCTGAGCATAAATATTGGAAAGGCTGCGGAAAACATTCAGACGAGGACGTTCAGCCGTACCGTTGATGTGTTTGCGCAAGCGCCAATGACGTTTCAAGCGAATTGCATTCTTACTGGATTTCAAGGAATTCACTCCTTTCTATGATAAGCTTACGTTAATTATTTCTTCGAACCAGCTTTGCCGGCTTTACGACGTACATGTTCGCCAGCATAGCGAATACCTTTTCCTTTGTACGGTTCAGGCAGGCGATAGCCGCGGATTTTAGCAGCGAATTCGCCGACAGTTTCATTATTAGCGCCGGATACGACGATCGTCGTTGCCGTCGGGCATTCGACCGTAACGCCTTCCGGAGCGTCTAATTCGAGGGGATGGGAGAAGCCGAGAGTCAAGGCCAGTTTCTTGCCTTTCATCTGTGCTCTGTAACCAACGCCGACGATTTCCAATTCTTTCTTAAAGCCTGTCGTAACGCCTGTTACCATGTTGGCAACGAGAGCGCGGGTCAAGCCGTGCAGGGCACGATGTTCTTTTTCGTCAGACGGACGTTCTACAGTAATGACGTTGTCAGCAACTGTAATTTTCATATCCGGGTGAAGCGTACGAGTGAGTTCGCCTTTCGGGCCTTTGACGGTAATCACGTGGCCATCGAGGTTGACATTTACGCCTGCCGGGATATCAATAGGCATTCTACCTACTCGGGACATATTGACACCTCCAAATATTACCAGACGTAAGCGATAACTTCGCCGCCCAAGCCGAGTTTACGAGCTTTTTTGTCGCTCATAACGCCCTGGGACGTAGAAATAACAGCGATTCCCAAACCGCCGAGAACGCGGGGCAGTTCTTCTTTGCCGGCGTATACGCGCAGGCCCGGTTTAGAAATTCTCTTGATGCCGGTAATTACTTTTTCTCTATTGGAACCATATTTTAACGTAACTTTCAGCGTTTTGCCTTCGTTTACGGATTCATAATTCTTAACAAAGCCTTCTTCTTTCAAGATTTCGAGGACAGCGGCCTTCATCTTGGAAGCGGGCATTTCTACTTTTTCATGATAAGCCGAATTGGCATTACGGATTCTGGTGAGCATATCCGCAATCGGATCGGTCATTGCCATTGTCTAAAAACCTCCCTTCGTGAAATACATTACCAGCTGGCTTTTTTAACGCCAGGAATCTGTCCTTTGTAAGCCAGTTCACGGAATGTAATGCGGCAGATGCCGAACTTACGCATATAACCGTGAGGACGGCCGGTTACTTTGCAACGGTTGTGCAGGCGTACCGGGGACGAGTTGGCCGGCAGCTTAGAAAGCGCTTCATAGTCGCCCTTAGCTTTCAGTTCAGCACGGAGCTTTGCATAGCGGGCAACCATTTTTTCACGTTTCTTTTCACGTTCAAGCATAGATTTCTTTGCCATGTATGTTATCCTCCTTAATTACTTTTCAAACGGCATACCCATCATCGTCAGCATATCGCGGCCTTCTTCGTCCGTCGTAGCTGTGGTGACGATGGTGATGTCCATACCGCGGGCTTTATCGACCTTATCATATTCGATTTCCGGGAATATGAGCTGTTCCTTTAAGCCCAAGGTGTAGTTGCCACGGCCGTCAAATCCCTTTGCGCTTACGCCATGGAAGTCGCGGACACGAGGCAGAGCCAAATTCATCAATTTATCGAGGAATTCATACATCCGTTCGCCGCGGAGCGTTACTTTGCAGCCCAGGTTCATGCCTTCGCGGATTTTAAAGGCCGCGATGGATTTCTTGGCTTTCGTAATGATCGGCTTCTGACCGGAAATGATCGTCATATCGTTTACAGCAGCGTCCAAAGCTTTGGAGTTGGTAACAGCTTCGCCAACAGCCATGTTGATGACAACTTTTGTAACCTTCGGAATCTGCATTACATTTTTATAATTGTATTTTTCCTGCAAGCCTTTGGTGACTTCGGAAAGATATTTATCTTTTAATCTGGACACTTCTCAAGGGCCTCCCTTCTCAATTAGATGTTCTTGCCGCTCTTAACGGCAACGCGTACTTTCGTACCGTCGGCCTGCTGAACCGTTCTGACGCGGGTCGGCTTGCCGCTTTCAGGATCTACGAGCATAACGTTGGAAACGTGGATAGCTGCTTCCTTCGTGATAATGCCGCCTTGAGGATTGTTCTGACTCGGTTTCGTATGGCGCTTAACCAGATTAAGGCCTTCTACTACAACGCGGTCCTTTTTCGGATATGCTGCAATGATTTTGCCTTTTTTGCCTTTTTCTTTGCCGGCGATGACGATAACCGTATCGCCTGTCTTAACGTGCATTTTTCCCATCGAGAACACCTCCTCCGATTATAATACTTCCGGAGCCAGGGAGATGATCTTCATGAAATCTTTTTCACGCAGTTCTCTGGCAACCGGCCCAAAAATACGAGTGCCTTTAGGGCTTTTATCATTATTGATTACGACAGCTGCATTTTCGTCAAAACGGATGTACGAACCGTCTACGCGGCGCAATCCCTTTTTAGAACGAACGATAACAGCCTTTACTACGTCGCCTTTCTTGACAACGCCACCGGGTGATGCATCTTTAACAGACGCTGTAATGATATCGCCAATGTTGCCATATTTACGATATGAGCCACCCATGACCTGGATGCACAAAAGTTTTTTGGCACCGGTGTTATCGGCAACATTCAACATAGTTTCTTGCTGAATCATGGCTTAACCTCCTAGTTAATTCAAGCTTATTTAGCTGCTTCTACGATCGTCACAACTCTCCAGTGTTTCTGCTTGGACAGCGGACGGGTTTCTTCGATGCGTACGATATCGCCGATATGGCATTCGTTGTTTTCATCATGCGCTTTGAATTTTACAGTCGAAATAATCGGTTTTTTGTACAGCTTATGCTGCGTTTTATATTCTACAGCAACAACAACGGTTTTGTCCATTTTATCGCTGACAACTTTACCTACGCGGATTTTCCGTTCGTTTCTTTCCATCTGTGCTTGTAACCTCCTTTTAGATTCCAATCGAGTACGTTATCTTACGCCTGCGCTTTCAATTCTGCTTCACGCTGTACCGTTTTGATGCGGGCGATAGTCTTTTTAACTTCGCGGATACGCATTGGATTTTCTAATTGGCCGGTCGCATGTTGAAAACGGAGGTTAAACAATTCTTCTTTAAGGCTAACCACCTTTTCGTCCATTTCGGCAGCGCTCAGAGCACGGATTTCTTTAACCTTCATTTTATTCACCACCTAATTCCTGACCTCTAACAACAAACTTCGTTTTAATCGGCAGTTTATGGCTTGCAAGACGCATAGCTTCGCGAGCTACTTCTTCGCTTACACCGCCCATTTCAAAAAGTACGCGGCCCGGTTTAGCAACGGCTACCCAGTATTCGGGAGCGCCTTTACCGGAACCCATACGAGTGCCAGCCGGTTTAGCCGTAATCGGCTTATCCGGGAAAATTTTAATCCAAACTTTACCGCCACGTTTGATATAACGAGTCATAGCAATACGGGCAGCTTCGATCTGACGGTTTGTAATCCAAGACGGTTCTGCTGCTACCAAACCGAAATCGCCGTGAGCGACTTTATTGCCGCGCTGAGCCTGACCTTTCATGCGGCCGCGGAACTGTTTACGATATTTAACACGTTTTGGAATTAACATTATGCTTCACTCCCTTCGTGTTTTTTCTGCGGAGCTTTTTTAGCTTCCGGCAGGATTTCACCTTTGTAAATCCAGCATTTTACGCCGATGCAGCCGTATGTCGTATGAGCTTCGGCAAAGCCGTAGTCGATATCGGCGCGGAGCGTATGCAGAGGAATGGAGCCGTCGCGAACGCTTTCGCTGCGAGCGATTTCAGCGCCGCCTAAACGGCCGGAGCACATAATTTTAACGCCTTTAGCGCCCATGCGCATCGTACGGCCTACGCACTGTTTCATAGCGCGGCGGAAGCCGATACGGCGTTCGAGCTGGCTGGCTACGTTTTCAGCAACGAGGGTTGCGTCCATTTCAGCCTGTTTGATTTCGGCGATGTTAACGTCGACAGTTTTCGTCGTGAAAGCTTTCAGCGCTTTCTTAATATCTTCAATGCCTGCGCCGCCGCGGCCGATAACCATGCCCGGTTTAGCAGTATGGATAATCAATTTGATACGTTTTGCAGAACGTTCGATTTCAATACGAGAAACGCCTGCGATGAACAACTGTTTCTTTAAGAATTCACGGATTTTTACGTCTTCATTCAGAAGTGTTGCATAATCCTTTTCAGCATACCATTTCGCATCCCAGGGTTTTACAACGCCAACACGAAATCCATGGGCATTAACTTTTTGACCCACTACGTTTCCCTCCTTATGCTCTTTCTTTTACGACAACAGTCAAATGACTGGAATGTTTCAAAATCTTGAAAGCCTGTCCACGGCTGCGCGGATGAATACGTTTCATCGTGGAGTCCTGGTCGACAAAAATTTCCGAAACATACAATTTATCTACATTCATGTCGTTGTTGTGTTCCGCGTTCGCTACGGCGGAGCGCAGTGCTTTTTCAACTACGCGGGAACCGACTTTCGGCGTAAATTTCAAGATAGAGAAAGCTTCGCCTACATTTTTGCCCCGAACCAAATCAGCTACGATTCGAATTTTACGGGGGGCAATGCGGATATGTCTAGCAATTGCTCTTGCTTCCATTGATGTTACCTCCCTTATTTCGTTGCTTTTTCAGATTTAGCGTGGCCTTTGAACGTACGAGTCGGCGCAAATTCGCCCAACTTATGACCTACCATGTCTTCTGTAACATATACAGGAACGTGTTTCCGGCCGTCGTGAACAGCAATCGTATGACCTACGAAGCTAGGCAAAATCGTGGATGCACGAGACCAGGTTTTTACTACTTTCTTTTCATTAGCTTCATTCATAGCGTCGATTTTCTTCAGCAGGTGGAATGCTACGAATGGGCCCTTTTTAACGGATCTGGACACTTAATTATCTCCTTTCCACAATCTTATTTACGTCTCTTCACAATAAATTTATTGGAAGCTTTTTTAGATTCACGAGTCTTAACGCCATAAGCAGGTTTACCCCAAGGAGTAACCGGACGTTTACGGCCGACAGGAGACTTGCCTTCGCCGCCGCCATGCGGATGGTCGCACGGGTTCATAACGACGCCGCGGTTGCCCGGACGGATGCCCTTCCAGCGGGAACGGCCGGCTTTACCAACGGTAATGTTTTCATGGTCCGTATTGCTGACTACGCCTACCGTAGCGCGGCATTTGATATGGACCTGACGAAGTTCGCCCGAAGGAAGACGGAGCAGCGCATAATTGCCTTCTTTAGCCATGAGCTGTGCCGATTCACCGGCGGAGCGAACCATCTGGCCGCCTTTGCCGATTTTCAATTCAACGTTGTGTACCAACGTACCGAGAGGAATATTAGCCAAGGGCAATGCGTTGCCGATCTTGATATCCGATTCGGGGCCGCTGTAAACAACGTCGCCTACTTTAAGGCCGTTCGGAGCGATGATATAGCGTTTTTCGCCGTCTGCATAGAACAGCAGGGCGATATTAGCAGAGCGGTTCGGATCGTATTCGATCGTCGCTACTTTTGCAGGAATGTTATCTTTAATACGTTTGAAGTCGATCAAACGATAACGGCGTTTGTGACCGCCACCCTGATGACGGACTGTCATTCTGCCGCTGTTATTACGACCGCCCTTGCTGCTTACTTTAGCCAGCAAGGATTTTTCCGGTTTGGACGTCGTGATGTCTTCGAAAGTCGAAACAGTCATGAAACGACGGCCGGCGGAATACGGTTTAAATGATTTAATGGCCATTGTAGTGCCTCCTCCTTTATTTCGTTATCCCTTAAGCTCCTTCAAAGAATTCGATTGTTTCGCCTTCCTGAAGTGTTACGATGGCTTTCTTGTAATCCGGGCGTTTGCCGATATATTTGCCCATGCGTTTGAATTTACCCATCATACGAATCGTGTTGACGCTCTTTACTTTTACGCCGAACACAGCTTCAACAGCTTTACGGATTTCGATTTTATTGGCATGGAGCGGTACTCTGAAAGTATATTTGCCATCAGACATCATCATCGTTGTCTTTTCAGTAATAACCGGTTTTAACAAGATATCATGCATCATCATTACGCGAGCACCTCCTCAATCTTGGCTACAGCGCTCTTTGTGACAAACAATTTTGTGTGGTGGAGCAAATCAAAGATGTTCACGCCTTCGGTGGAAACAGCTTTGACGCCAGTGATGTTACGGGCGCAGCGCGCGACGATTTCGTCATTATCCGTAATGAAGAGAACTTTTTCACCGGCAAACTTGAAGTTGTTGATGATGTTGACGATTTCTTTCGTCTTCGGAGCTGCCAAGGTGATTTCGTCCAATACGAACAATTCATTCGTATTTACTTTATCGCTCAGAGCAGATTTAACAGCCAGACGTCTTGCCTTGCGAGGCATTTTCTGAGCGTAAGAACGCGGATGGGGACCCCAAATGGTGCCGCCGCCAACCCACAACGGGCTGCGGGTGCTGCCTACACGGGCCCGGCCGGTTCCTTTTTGTTTCCAAGGTTTCTTGCCGCCGCCACGAACCAAACCTCTGGTTTTCGTGGAGTGCGTGCCTAAACGTTCGTTAGCGAGCTGACGAAGAACGGCCTGTCTCATGACAGCTTCGTTTACTTCAACGCCAAATACGCTATCGTTTAATTCGATTTCACCGGTCTGTGCGCCGGCAATATTATACGTGCTTACTTTTGGCATTATTATTTATCCTCCTTCCTGTGTGACAACAATTAGCGGGGTTTTACAGTATCACGGATCATGACAAGGCTGCCTTTAGCACCCGGAATACCGCCTTTGATCAAGATAAGGTTTTTATCCATGTCGACTTTTACGACGGAGAGATGAAGAACCGTTGCCTGATTACCACCCATTTGTCCAGGAAGTTTTTTACCTTTGATGACTTTACCGCCACCGCCGCTGATCATAGGTCCGAGAGAACCAGGTTCACGGTGAGATTTAGAGCCGTGAGTCATTGGCCCGCGATGGAAGCCGTGACGTTTGATGGTACCTGCAAAACCTTTCCCCTTGCTGGTGCCAATTACGTCGACGAGATCGCCGCTTGCGAATATATCAGCTGCCAGAGTTTGGCCTACCGTGTATTCCGGCGTATCTGTCAAACGGAATTCGCGAAGATACTTAACAGGAGCTACGCCTGCTTTGTCGAATTGACCCTTAACGGGTTTTGTCAGATGTTTTTCTTTGATTTCGCCATAGCCCAGCTGAATGGAGTTGTATCCGTCCGTATCAACGGTTTTTACGCGGACAACGACATTCGGCGAAGCTTCGACGACTGTTACGGGGATGACTGCGCCTTCTTCAGTAAAAATCTGAGTCATACCCAACTTTTTCCCCAAAATAGCTTTAGACATAATCGCACCTCCTCCTATAATTTGATTTCAATGTCTACGCCAGCCGGCAGGTCGAGTCTCATCAAAGCGTCAACAGTTTTATTGGAAGCTTCGAGAATATCGATCAAGCGTTTGTGCGTACGCAGTTCGAACTGTTCACGAGAGTCTTTGTTTACGTGGGGCGAACGCAGAATCGTGAAGATGTTCTTTTCCGTCGGAAGCGGAATCGGGCCAGATACCATAGCACCTGTCCGTTTCGCCGTATCGACGATTTTCGCCGCGCTCTGATCCAACGTCTTGTGGTCATAAGCTTTGAGGCGAATTCTGATTCTTTCCTGTTTTGCCATTACTTAATTCCTCCTAACGTCCATTTCTTAGAATAGACTGCTCCATAGGAGTTTCCCCGCAGGGCGGGCAACATCCTATATCATAGTTTTTTTTACGCACAGTCAGGGCATCCCCTGTTGTCGCGTACTTAGATAGTTTACTACAAAAAGAGCGGGCATGCAAGGATTTTTCTACGTTTTTCCGTACTTTTTCCAGGGAGCCGAATCAATTTTGCATGGAATTTATTCTGTAAAATCATGGTAAAGAAAAGAGCTGCAAGCCAATGCTTGCAGCTCTTTCTATGTCTTAATCTGCTCGTAATCTTACAGCGAATTACGCTTCGATTTCGGATACGACGCCAGCGCCTACCGTACGGCCGCCTTCGCGGATAGCGAAGCGGAGGCCCGGTTCAATAGCGATCGGCGTAATGAGTTCTACGTCCATCTTTACGTTATCGCCAGGCATGCACATTTCCGTGCCTTCCGGCAATTTGATGACGCCCGTTACGTCCGTCGTGCGGAAGTAGAACTGCGGACGGTAGCCGTTGAAGAACGGCGTATGACGGCCGCCTTCATCCTTCGTCAATACGTATACCTGTGCTTTGAACGTCGTGTGCGGATGAATCGTTCCCGGTTTTGCCAATACCTGGCCGCGTTCGATTTCCTTACGGTCGATGCCGCGGAGCAGTGCGCCGATGTTGTCGCCGGCTTCTGCCAAATCGAGGAGCTTACGGAACATTTCTACGCCCGTTACGACGGTCTGTTTCGGTTCGTCGGACAAGCCTACGATTTCGACTGCGTCGCCTACTTTAACCGTACCGCGTTCTACACGGCCCGTTGCTACGGTGCCGCGGCCCGTAATCGTGAATACGTCTTCGACAGGCATCAGGAACGGTTTGTCCGTCGGACGGTCCGGCGTCGGGATGTATTCGTCAACAGCGTCCATCAGTTTGAGGATAGACTGTTTTGCTTCTTCGTCGCCTTCGAGGGCTTTCAATGCGGAGCCTACGACGATAGGTACTTCGTCGCCGGGGAAATCGTAGGAGCTCAGGAGGTCGCGGACTTCCATTTCTACGAGTTCGATCAGTTCGGGGTCGTCAACCTGGTCGGCTTTGTTGAGGTATACGACGATAGCCGGTACGCCTACCTGGCGGGCCAACAGGATGTGTTCGCGAGTCTGAGGCATCGGGCCGTCAGCTGCGCTTACGACAAGGATTGCGCCGTCCATCTGAGCAGCGCCGGTGATCATGTTCTTAACATAGTCGGCGTGGCCCGGGCAGTCAACGTGAGCATAGTGACGGTTGTCCGTTTCATATTCAACGTGAGCCGTGTTGATCGTAATGCCGCGTTCGCGTTCTTCCGGAGCCTTATCGATATCAGCATAGTCTTCGAATTTAGCATAGCCTTTTTCGGACAATACTTTCGTAATAGCAGCCGTCAACGTCGTTTTGCCATGGTCAACGTGACCAATCGTGCCGATGTTAACATGGGGTTTGGTTCTTTCGTAATGTTCTTTTGCCATTTTGCAGTTCCTCCAATGTAATTAAAATATTAGCCTTTGTCATTAATGACTTTTTCAGCTACGTTCTTAGGAACTTCTTCGTAGTGATCGAAAGTCATCGTATAAACGCCACGTCCCTGCGTCTTAGAACGCAAATCCGTTGCATAGCCAAACATTTCAGCCAAGGGTACGAAACCGTTGATATGTTCAGCGCCGCCGCGCATTTCCATGCCGTCAACGCGGCCGCGACGAGAGTTCAAGTCGCCGATGACATCGCCCATGTATTCTTCAGGGACGACGACTTCGACTTTAACATACGGTTCGAGAAGAACGGGATCGGCTTTCTTTGCGCCTTCTTTAAAGCCCATGGAGCCGGCAATCTTAAATGCCATTTCCGAAGAGTCGACATCATGATAGGAACCGTCGAATACGATAACCTTGATATCAACCATAGGGAAACCAGCCAAAACGCCCGTTTCCATAGCTTCTTTTACGCCGGCTTCGACAGAGCCGATATATTCTTTCGGAATTGCGCCGCCGACAACTTTGTTTTCAAATTCAAAGCCTGCGCCGGCTTCCTGCGGAATAAGTTCAAGCCAGCAGTCGCCGTACTGACCGCGGCCGCCGGACTGACGAACGAAACGGCCTTCCTGCTTGACGCTCTTGCGAATCGTTTCGCGGTAAGCAACCTGCGGTTTGCCGACGTTGCAGTCTACCTTGAATTCACGAGCCATACGGTCGACGATAATATCCAAGTGGAGTTCGCCCATGCCGGAAATGATCGTCTGACCTGTTTCGGCATCGGTCTTAACCTTGAAGGTCGGATCTTCTTCAGCCAAACGAGCCAATGCAATGCCCATTTTTTCCTGGTCAGCCTTAGTCTTCGGTTCTACGGCAACAGAAATAACCGGTTCAGGGAATTCCATCTTTTCAAGGATGATGGGGTGTTTTTCATCGCACAGCGTATCGCCTGTCGTCGTATCTTTCAAGCCGACGATAGCGCCGATATCGCCGCAGTATGCTTCCTGTACTTCTTCGCGATGGTTTGCGTGCATACGCAGGATACGGCCTACGCGTTCTTTCTTGCCTTTCGTGGAGTTGAACACGTACGTGCCGGACTGAAGCGTACCAGAATAAATACGGAAGAAAGCTAATTTACCGACAAAGGGGTCAGCCATGATCTTAAAGGCCAATGCAGAGAACGGTTCTTTGTCGTCAGCTTTACGGCTGTCGTCTTCACCTGTATCGGGATTTACACCGGCAACAGGCGGAATATCGAGCGGAGACGGCATATAGTCGACAACGGCGTCGAGGAGCATCTGAATACCCTTATTCTTGTAAGCAGAGCCGCAAAGTACGGGGAACATCTTGTTGCTTACAACGGCGTTGCGGATAGCTGCCTTGATTTCGTCGATGGAGATTTCTTCACCGTCGAGGTATTTCATCATGAGCTCATCGTCCGTTTCGCAGACGGCTTCAAGCATGATCTGATGATATTCTTCAGCTTCGTCTTTCATGTCGTCCGGAATATCAACGACTTCAATTTCCTTGCCGAGAGCATCGTCATATACTTCAGCTTTCATCGTAACGAGGTCGATGATGCCGCTGAAGGTCGCTTCAGAGCCAATCGGCAGCTGGATCGCTACGGCGTTAGCCTGGAGGCGGTCCTTCATCATCTGAACGCAGTTCAGGAAATCAGCGCCCGTCGTATCCATCTTATTGATGAAAGCGATACGGGGAACATGGTAGTGTTCAGCCTGACGCCATACCGTTTCAGACTGCGGTTCTACGCCGCCTTTAGCCGAAAATACGGCAACAGAGCCGTCCAAAACGCGAAGAGAACGTTCAACTTCAACTGTAAAGTCAACGTGCCCCGGGGTATCGATGATGTTGATACGATGACCTTTCCAATGAGCCGTCGTTGCAGCGGAAGTGATCGTAATGCCGCGTTCCTGTTCCTGCGCCATCCAGTCCATCGTTGCGGCGCCGTCGTGAACTTCGCCGATTTTATGAACGCGGCCGGTGTAGAAAAGGATACGTTCTGTCGTCGTGGTTTTACCGGCATCGATGTGGGCCATGATACCAATATTTCTCGTTTTTTCCAAGGGAAATTCTCTTGCCACGATTTTTTCCACTCCTCAAATAAAAAACTTAAATAATTACCAGCGATAATGAGCAAAGGCCTTGTTGGCTTCTGCCATCTTGTGGGTATCTTCTTTCTTTTTGATAGCTGCGCCAGTATTGTTGAAAGCGTCCATCAATTCAGCGGCAAGCTTTTCTTTCATCGTACGTTCGCCGCGTTTACGAGCGTAGCCGACAGTCCAGCGGATGCCGAGGGACAGGCGGCGGTCAGCGCGTACTTCAACGGGAACCTGGTAGTTGGCACCGCCTACACGGCGAGCGCGAACTTCCAAAACAGGCATTACATTGTTGAGAGCCTGTTCAAAAACTTCTAAGGGATCTTTATTCATCTTAGAACGGATGATGTCGAATGCGTCGTATACGATAGATTCAGCGACGCCTTTTTTACCGTCCAACATAACTTTGTTGATGAAGCGCGTTACCAATTTAGAATGGTACACCGGATCCGGCAGCACATCGCGCTTCGGCACAGGGCCTTTTCTTGGCATGTCTAATTCCTCCTTTGTAATATGCAGGTTATCGGTTCATCTGATCAGGCAATACGATTATTTACCCTTTTTAGCGCCGTATTTAGAACGGGACTGCTGACGGTTTGCAACGCCAGCCGTATCCAAGGCACCGCGGATGATGTGATAACGTACACCAGGAAGGTCTTTAACACGACCGCCTCTGATTAATACTACACTGTGTTCCTGTAAATTGTGACCAATGCCAGGAATATAAGCTGTTACTTCGATGGAGTTCGTCAAGCGAACACGGGCAACTTTACGCAGAGCAGAGTTAGGTTTTTTCGGCGTAGCCGTGTATACACGAGTGCAGACGCCGCGTTTCTGCGGGCAGTTTTTCAAAGCCGGCGCCGTGGATTTCGTTACAGAATCCTGACGACCCTTACGAACTAATTGGCTGATTGTTGGCATGTGGGCACCTCCTCTCCAAACAATTAGATTTATAATGTAATCATCATCAGAAAAATATCTGACGATGATATTACCAAAGTTACTTCAACACTCCAACGGCCGCTGCCTTGACTTTAATGCGGCAGGCTATGCCGAGCTCTGCCATCGTATTGGAACGGTCGACGGCGATGCCTGCCTCCTCCGCATACGCGAGAAGCGGCGCGACGACCTGTTCGTCACAGTCGTTAGCAACATACAGCTGGGTGACTTCGTTTCGTTTCATTGCTTTAAGCGTTTGCTTTGCCCCTACGGTCTTGCGGACATTGCCCGCCAGTTCCAAGCTCACGAAACATCACTCCTTACATCTTGCAAATTGCGCGCAGCACCTTCGCCGCGACACTTAGACATTGTAGCATTCCCCCATAGGAATGTCAATGTGTTTTTCGTAAAAACTGCGTAACTAAGACATTTTTTATTACACTCATCCGGGCGTATCTTACAAGGTAAAAAAACAGAGACCTCTTCTTACGAGAGGTCTCTGTACAGTGCTATAACGTCAGAGCTTAATGGCCCGCTTCGGGAGCTGTCGCCGTTACGTCGTCATTGTCTACGACGCAGCCGTCTTCATCTTCATACGATATGGACGGTACGGTTTTGACAACCTTTACCTTGCGGTACCGGCTCATGCCGGTGCCGGCGGGAATCAGCTTGCCGATAATAACGTTTTCCTTCAAGCCGAGCAAGGGATCAATCTTGCCCTTGATAGCCGCATCCGTCAATACGCGGGTCGTTTCCTGGAACGACGCAGCCGACAAGAACGATTCCGTCGCCAACGCGGCTTTCGTAATACCGAGCAGCATCGGCTTGCCGATGGCCGGCTTGCCGCCTGCAGCCTGAATACGGCGGTTCGTGTCTTCGAAAATATTGACGTCGACGTAATCGCCCGGCAGCATATCGGCGTCACCGGCGTCTTCAATCTTCATCTTGCGGAGCATCTGACGCACGATAACTTCGATGTGTTTGTCGTTGATACCAACGCCCTGGGATTTATATACCTTCTGCACTTCGTATACGAGGTAGCGCTGCGTAGCTTCTACACCCAGAATGCGAAGGATGTCGTGAGGATTGATGGAACCCGACGTAATACGGCTGCCCTTCGTGATGACGTCGCCTTCATGAACGACTAAGTGAGCTCCGTACGGGATGGTGTAGCTGCGTTCTTCGCCGTCTTTATTTACGACGTGAACGATATTGATGTCATGGTGGTCTTCTTTTTCCGTAATGGAAACGACGCCGTCGATTTCCGTGACGATAGCGTTGCCCTTCGGCTTACGGGCTTCAAACAATTCTTCGACACGGGGAAGACCCTGGGTAATATCCCCTGCCGACGCAACGCCGCCTGTGTGGAACGTACGCATCGTCAGCTGCGTGCCCGGTTCGCCGATGGACTGGGCCGCGATAGTGCCGACCGATTCGCCGACATTTACCTTGCTGCCCGTGCCCAGGTCGCGGCCGTAGCACTTAGCGCAGACACCGTAACGGCTGTGGCAGGTAAGGACGGAACGAATCCGGACCTTATCGTAATATTTAGCGATTTCTTTCGCCTGGTCGGCCATGATTTCTTCATTAATCGGAACGATGACTTCGCCCGTATTCGGGTTGACCAAGGTTTCCGCCGCCGTACGGCCTTCGATTCGTTCTTCCAGCGGTTCAATGACGCCGTCGCCTTCGACGATAGCCGTAACTTCTACGCCGCGGATATCGTTATTGCGTACTTTTACTTCCGTTACGTCGCTGGAAAGGATGCGTTCGATAGCATCTTCTGTCAGTGCCGTGCCAGCCGGGCAGATTTCCATGCCGTTGGAATCAATCACTGCCGTTTCAACGGTTTTGCCAAGCATATTATCGACCATAGACTTGCGAAGCGCCGCGCGGAAGCCTTCTTCCGGAGCTCCCAGCGTAACGACTTCAACTAAGTTCGTATGGTTCATATCATCGTTTATATCCATCTGGCTGCCCTGGAGATACAGCTTCGGCAGCTTGTGCTCGATAACCGTATCCATATCGTCTGTCGTCAGCAAATGGCCTTCTTCGAACACGACGTCTGCAGTTTCCGGATCGATCGCCGGTTTCGCCAAGACGCGGCCAATCAGTTTTTCCCGCAGGAGGTTGACAGCCTGACGGCACGAGCTGGCCAAACGGGCCCGTTCGCGGACGAGGTCGATGCCGAATACGTCGCAGTCGTCTTCGCGAACGATGACGTCCTGCGATACGTCGACGAGACGACGGGTCAGGTAGCCCGAGTCAGCCGTACGCAGAGCCGTGTCGGCCAAACCCTTACGGGCGCCGTGGCTCGACGTAAAGTAATCCAATACGGACAGGCCTTCGCGGAAGTTCGCCTTGATCGGCAAGTCGATGATACGGCCGGACGGGTCAGCCATCAAGCCGCGCATGCCGGCAACCTGACGAATCTGCTGCTTGTTGCCGCGGGCGCCGGAGTCAGCCATCATAAAGATGGAGTTGAACGGGTCCATGTTATCCATCATGGCTTCCGTCACATCGTCCGTCGCCTTTTCCCAAATGGAGCAGGTCTTGCGGTACCGTTCGTCTTCAGTAATCAAGCCGCGGAGGTACATTTTCGTAACATTTTGAACCTTCTTATCGGCTTCGTTGAGAATATCCCATTTTTCAGCAGGAATCTGAATGTCCGAAATAGCGATGGACATGCCGGCCTGCCGCGCGTAATGATAGCCGATAGCCTTGATGCGGTCAAGGAGGGCCGCTGTCTTCGTATTGCCTACGAGATGGAAGCAGGCGTCGACAAGCTTGCCGATTTCCTTCTTATTCATCAGTACGCCAAGGCAGTTGACGTCGACAAATTCTTTTCCTTCTTTGAAGGCGGCTACCGCTTCTTTATCTACCTTATTAGCCGGCAGCGGACGAATTGCCAAGAGGTCTACGCCGAAGGCTTCCTTCAGCTGGGAGAAACCATAGTCTAAAATATGGCCGTTTTCATCTTTAATCTTTACGAGATGCGTCGAATCGATGATGCCGTTTTCATAGGCAAACTTCGTATCTTCGGGATTGGTAAATACCATGACCTTGTCCGTATGATACAAGCGGAGTGGTTCGTACACCTGATAGTTGTACAGCAGCTTGCCCGCCGTCGTTTCGATAATACCGTGGCCGGGAATGCGGACCTTGATGACCGCTTCGATATCGATAGCCTTGGCATCATACGCCAGCATGACTTCATCGTAATTAGAGAACATCTTGCCTTCGCCCAAGGCTCCCGGTTTAACAAGGGTCAGGTAATAAGCACCAAGCACCATATCCTGCGTCGGTACGGCAACAGGCTTGCCGTCCTTCGGCGCCAAAATGTTGTGTGCCGAAAGCATGAGCGTTCTCGCTTCAGCCTGGGCTTCTACGGACAAGGGCAGATGGCAGGCCATCTGGTCGCCGTCGAAGTCGGCGTTGAAGGCGGTGCAGACCAGAGGATGCAGCTTAATGGCCCGGCCTTCCCAAAGAATCGGTTCGAAGGCCTGAATACCTAAACGGTGCAGCGTCGGGGCGCGGTTCAAGAGTACCGGATGTTCCTGAATAACGTCTTCCAGCACGTCCCACACTTCCGGGCTGACGCGTTCAACCTTTTTCTTAGCGTTTTTAATGTTCGTAGCAATACCTTTTTCTACGAGCTTTTTCATGACGAAGGGCTTGAACAATTCCAAAGCCATTTCTTTCGGCAGACCACACTGATGCATTTTCAGCTCTGGTCCGACGACGATAACGGAACGGCCGGAATAGTCGACACGCTTACCTAACAGATTCTGACGGAAGCGGCCTTGTTTCCCCTTGAGCATATCCGACAAGGATTTAAGAGGACGGTTGCCCGGCCCGGTGACAGGGCGGCCGCGGCGGCCGTTGTCGATCAGGGCGTCGACAGCTTCCTGAAGCATGCGCTTTTCATTGCGGACAATGATATCGGGAGCGCCTAATTCCAGCAGCCGGCTCAGGCGGTTATTTCGGTTAATGACGCGGCGGTACAGGTCGTTTAAGTCCGACGTAGCAAAGCGGCCGCCGTCGAGCTGTACCATCGGGCGCAGTTCCGGGGGAATGACGGGAATCACGTCCATGACCATCCATTCCGGTTTGTTGCCGGAATGGCGGAAGGCTTCGACGACTTCCAGGCGGCGGATCGCCCGGACCCGGCGCTGGCCGGAAGAATCGCGCAGCTCGTCGCGCAGTTCTTTATTGAGTTTTTCCAAGTCCAGTCCCTGGAGTAATTCCTTAACGGCTGCCGCGCCCATGCCGACGCGGAATTTATCGCCGTACATGTCGAGATACTGGCGATATTCCGTTTCCGTCAGGAGCTGCTGCTTCGTCAGCGGCGTATCGCCCGGGTCCAGGACGATATACGAGGCAAAATACAATACCTTTTCCAGCGAACGGGGCGAAATGTCGAGAATCAGGCCCATCCGGCTGGGAATTCCCTTAAAATACCAAATATGAGATACAGGCGTAGCCAGTTTGATATGGCCCATCCGTTCGCGGCGAACCTTCGCGCGCGTTACTTCAACGCCGCAGCGGTCGCAGACAACGCCTTTATAGCGAATGCGTTTGTATTTTCCGCAATGGCATTCCCAGTCTTTCGTGGGCCCGAAAATGCGTTCGCAGAATAAACCGTCCCGTTCCGGTTTCAATGTACGGTAATTGATCGTTTCCGGTTTCTTTACTTCGCCGTGCGACCATTCAAGGATCTTTTCCGGAGAAGCCAGTCCAATCCGCATGGAATCAAATTCGTTCACGTCTAGCACTAATACCGCTCCCTTCTATTAGTCTTCATCTTCGTTAATAGTATCGTCGTTCAGATGTTCCGCTTCGGCAACGGCGTCGAGGCTCATGGCGCTCATAATATCATCTTCATCGCCGTTGGCAACCGGTTCTTCTGCCGGTTCGCCGTCTCCGGTTTCATCAGCCAGGGGCGCCGACGGGCTGTCCATGACTTCGCCTTCCATAACGCGGCGGAGTTCATCTGTCTGTTCCGGTTCTACATCGTCTTCGTCATCCAGTTCCTTGATGACAACTTCTTCGCCGTCTTCATTGAGAATCTGGACATCTAAGCCGATAGCCTGCAATTCTTTAAGCAATACCTTGAAGGATTCAGGAACGCCCGGTTCAGGAATATTTTCGCCTTTAACAATTTTTTCATACGCTTTGACACGGCCGACGACATCGTCAGACTTGACTGTCAGCATTTCCTGCAGCGTGTATGCCGCGCCGTATGCTTCCAAAGCCCAAACTTCCATTTCGCCGAAACGCTGGCCGCCGAACTGAGCTTTACCGCCCAGAGGCTGCTGCGTAACCAGGGAGTACGGGCCAGTCGAACGAGCGTGGATCTTATCGTCGACCAGATGATGCAGCTTGAGGAAGTACGTGTAACCGACGGTTACGCGGCGGTCCATCGGTTCGCCCGTACGGCCGTCGTACAGGACGGATTTGCCGTCTTCCGGCAACCCGGCGATGCGCAGGGATTCGAATACGTCTTCAGCCTGCGCGCCGTCAAATACCGGCGTCGCAATGTGAATGCCGGCCTTATCGGGCTGCGGCATGCCATACGTATCGAAATCATAACCGGCTTCGCGCAGCTTCGCTTCCAAATTCGGGTTCATCTTTTTGATCTGAACGCCCAGTTCATGCATAGCCCAGCCGAGGTGGGTTTCCAAAATCTGACCGATGTTCATTCGAGACGGTACGCCCAAGGGATTCAGCACGATCTGAACAGGCGTGCCGTCGGGAAGGAACGGCATGTCTTCCTGGCGCATTACGCGGGATACGACACCCTTGTTTCCGTGACGGCCAGCCATCTTGTCGCCTTCGTGAATCTTGCGCTTCTGTGCAATGTATACGCGGACGAGGCGGTTGACGCCCGGCGGCAGTTCATCATTGTTTTCGCGGGAGAAAATGCGGACGTTGACGACCTTGCCCGATTCGCCGTGAGGCACGCGCAGCGACGTATCGCGGACTTCCCGTTCCTTGTCGCCGAAAATAGCGCGCAGGAGGCGTTCTTCCGGCGTCAGCTCCGTTTCGCCTTTCGGCGTGACCTTACCGACGAGGACGTCGCCGGGGAATACGTCGGCGCCGATCATGATGATGCCGTTTTCGTCGAGGTTTTTCGTGCTGTCTTCGCTGACGTTCGGAATTTCGCGGGTAATTTCTTCAGAGCCCAGCTTCGTATCGCGGGCATCGCATTCGTATTCTTCAATATGGATAGACGTATATAAGTCGTTCTTCGGCAATTCTTCGCTGAGGAGAACGGCGTCTTCGTAGTTATAGCCTTCCCAGGGCATGTACGCTACGAGGATGTTGTAGCCCAACGCCAATTCGCCGCCGTCCGTAGCCATGCCGTCGGCCAATACCTGGCCTTCCGTAACGCGTTCGTTCTTGTATACCAAGGGACGCTGGTTAATGCAGGTGCTCTGGTTGGAACGGACGAATTTAATCAAGCGGTATGTATCAATAGAGCCGGAATCGGTTCTTACTTTAATTTCATCGCCAGTTACGCGGCATACGACGCCGTCGTGCTTAGCCAGTACGCATACGCCCGAGTCACAGGCAGCCTTGTATTCCATGCCCGTACCGACGAGCGGAGCCTGCGTGCGGAGGAGCGGCACGGCCTGACGCTGCATGTTCGCGCCCATGAGCGCGCGGTTGGCGTCGTCGTTTTCCAGGAACGGAATCATGGATGTACCGACGGAAACAACTTCCTTAGGCGATACGTCCATGAAATCGACGCGGTCGGCCGGGAATTCACGCGTATCCTCGCCGTGACGGCAAGCGACGCGGCTGTGTACAAAATGACCGTCTTCGGTCAGCGGTTCGTTAGCCTGGGCGATGATATACTGCTCTTCTTCATCTGCCGTGATATACCAAACGTCGTTTGTAACGACATGGGTTTCCTTATCGACGCGGCGGTACGGCGCTTCAATAAAGCCGAATTCATTTACCTTGCCGAAGCAGGCCAGCGAAGAAATCAGGCCGATGTTCGGACCTTCAGGCGTTTCTACAGGGCACATGCGGCCGTAGTGGGAGTGATGAACGTCGCGGACTTCAAACCCTGCGCGTTCACGGGACAAGCCGCCGGGGCCCAAGGCGCTGAGACGGCGTTTATGCGTGATTTCAGCCAGCGGGTTCGTCTGGTCCATGAACTGGGACAACTGGCTGGAACCGAAGAATTCTTTAATCGCTGCGACAACAGGACGGATATTGATCAGGACTTGGGGCGTAATGCTTTCGGCATCCTGAATCGTCATGCGTTCGCGGACGACGCGTTCCATACGGGTCAGGCCGATGCGGAACTGGTTCTGGAGCAGTTCACCGACGCAGCGGAGGCGGCGGTTGCCCAAATGGTCGATGTCGTCCACGGTGCCGAAGCCGTCCATGAGGTTCAGCAGGTAATCTATATTGGCGATGATATCTTCACGGGTAATCGTGCGGTGATCGTACGGCAGATTGCTGTTGTTGCAGATAATCTTGTATACGGACCCATCGATTTTTTCTACAAAGGCTTCTACGAGTCCTTCACCGGCGAATACGCCGCTTTCTTTAATCTTGTTGACTTCAGCCGCGCCGATTTCTGTATGAGCGTCGACGATCACTTCACCCGTTTCGGGATGAACGATCGGTTCGTGGAGCGTCAAGCCGAACAAACGGCGTTCCCAGCCCAGCTTTTTGCCGGCTTTATAGCGGCCGACGCGGGCCATATCATACCGGCGGGAGTCGAAAAACAGCCCTTCGAACAAATTGCGGGCGCTTTCTACTGTCGGCGGTTCACCGGGGCGGAGTTTTTTATAGATTTCTACGAGGGCTTCATCCTGGTTTTCCGTCGTATCTTTTTCAAAGGTATCCTTGAGCCGCTTATCGTCGAAGAATAAGTCGAGAATTTCAGCATTGGAAGACCAGCCCAGGGCGCGGATCAGCACCGTAACGGGGATTTTGCGGTTGCGGTCTATACGGGCGTATACGATGCCGTTTACGTCCGTTTCCAATTCAATCCAGGCGCCGCGGTTCGGAATAACCGTAGAATTATACAACATGGTGCCCATCGGATCGCGTTCGCAGCCGTAATATACGCCCGGCGAGCGTACGAGCTGACTGACGATAACGCGTTCTGCCCCATTGATAATAAATGTACCTGTATCTGTAATCAGCGGGAAATCCCCCATGAATACTTCCTGGTCTTTAATTTCCCCTGTTTCATGATTGACAAGACGGATCTGAACCCGAAGCGGCGCGGCATATGTCGTGTCTCGTTCCTTACATTCCCGGATATCATACTTAGGTTCCCCCAGTTTGAAATCTTCAAAGGATAAAGACAAGTTGCCCGATGCATCTTCGATGGGCGAAATATCTTGAAAAATATCTTTCAGCCCTTTTTCTAAGAACCATTCATAAGATTTGTTCTGCAAATCCAACAAATGAGGCATTTTTAAGACCTCGTTAATCTTAGCATACGTGTATCGAGTTCTTTTCCCTACTTGTACAGGTTTGAACATGCTGATTCTTCACCCCTTATAAAAAGTAAACCATGATATAATCGCGTCGTAAAGGCATCTTCAAAAGCGACAAAAAAGCAAGGCTCCGTAATAAAACTTGAACCTTGCTTAATTTTTTGTTCACCGGAAGCGCTTCCTCCATGTACCTCATAATATCATCAATTGAACATTTTGCAATGAGTTATTATAGCACACGTTTTTTCTTCCGTCAATATTTATTTTTCTTATTTCTGAATACGCGCCAGCGTGTAGTTCTTTTTGCCCTTGCGCACGATAACGTATTTGCCGTTTGAATTCTTATGAGGCAGGACGATTTCGTCGAGAGCCTGAACCTTTACGCCGTTGATCGTCACGGCGCCGTTCGTAATATCTTCGCGGGCCTGGCGCTTGGATTTGTAAATCGTCGAATCGACAAGCCAGTTTACGACGTCCTTTTCTTCGTTCGATACGTCGACTGTCGGCATCTTGCCAAAGGCCTGGGTCAGTTCGTGCTCCGTCAAATCGGCAATGCTGCCGTGATAGAGGGCTTCCGTAATATTCTGCGCTTCCTTCAGCGCTTCAGGGCTGTGGACGAAGGTCGTTACTTCTTCCGCCAAACGGCGCTGAGCCAGACGTTTTTCCGGTTCCGTCTTGACGGCTTCTTCCAGGGCGTCGATTTCTTCCTTACTGAGGAAGGTGAAGTATTTCAAATATTTGACGACGTCAGCGTCATCCTGATTCAGCCAGAACTGATAGAATTCGAAAGGAGACGTCTTTTCCGGATCCAGCCATACGGCTCCGCCGGCGGTCTTGCCGAACTTCGTGCCGTCCGACTTCAGCATGAGGGGAATCGTCAAGCCGTAAGCGCGGGCGTCGCTGCCGTGCATCTTATGAATCGTATCGATGCCGGCCGTAATATTGCCCCACTGGTCGGCGCCGCCGATCTGAAGCTGGACGTCGTTGTGTGTGAAGAGATGTTCAAAGTCGATAGACTGCAGAATCTGATAGGAAAATTCCGTAAAGGAAATGCCCGCTTCCAGACGGCTTGCGACAACTTCCTTCGCCAGCATCGTATTGACGCTGAACAGCTTGCCGTAATCGCGGAGGAAGTTCAGCAAATCGATTTTGCTCAGCCAGTCGTAGTTGTTTACGAAAGAAATATTCGAGCCTTCGCCGAACAAATGAATAAACTGGGCTTTTAATTTTTCCGCGTTTTCATGGATTTTTTCAATGGTCTGCAGCTGCCGTTCCGTCTTGCGGCCGCTCGGATCGCCGATAACGCCTGTGCCGCCGCCGATGACGACATAGGGATGATGACCTGCCAAGGCAAAGCGTTTCAGCATCATAAAGGGAATTAAATGGCCGATATGCATGCTGTCTCCCGTCGGGTCTACGCCGCAGTACAAAGACACGCTCTTTTCTTCCGTCAGCTTGCGCAAGCCTTCTTCGTCGGTCATCTGATTTACGGCGCCGCGCCAAGACAATTCATCAATAATATTCATCGAACCCGCTCCTTTTACCGTTATATTTATGGATATGCAAAAAGTATCTTTACCGTACTAATTATACTCATCCGACATGCGTCCGTCAATAAAAGCCTGAAACCTCGCGCTGCCTTCTTCGTTTTACGGAGTCCCGCGCTGAAGCCATTTAAACATAGCCGTCCCCGCCAGGCCGGACATCACAGACGCGGCTACGATGGCAGTTTTGGCCGTCATCAGCGCCTGCCCGTCCGCAAAGGCCAGGGCAGCGATAAACAGGGACATGGTAAAGCCGATGCCGCCCAGCATGCCGGCTCCTAAAAAGTGGGCCGTCCGAACGCCGGCCGGCAAGGCTGCGACGCGAAGGCGTATCAGGCCGTATACGGATAAGAAAATGCCCAGAGGCTTGCCGAGAAACAGCCCGGCCATGATGCCCAGGCCGACAGGCGTCAGCAAGTTTCCTACGCTGCCGCCGTCTATGGCAATGCCGGCGTTGCTCAAAGCAAATACGGGCATGACGAAAAACGCCGACCACGGCGTCAGCCTATGCTCCAGCTTTCTGAGCAGGCTCTCGCCGTGCGTTTCTTCCGTTCCGGCCGGAATGGAAAAGCCCAAGAGGACACCGGCAATCGTCGGATGAATCCCGCCCTGCAGAAACGCATACCACAGCAGCCCTCCTCCAATCAGGTACAAAAGGACCGACTGGACGTTGCGCCGCGACAGCCAAAACAGCGCGAGCAAAACGGCGGCTCCGGCCAACAGGGACGGACCGTGCAAATCGGACGAATAAAACAAGGCGATGACTAAAATACCGCCCAAGTCATCGACAATCGCCAGGGCCGTCAAAAATACAACGACAGCTCGCGGCGCCCGCGGCGCGGCAAAGGCCAGTACGCCTAAGGAAAAGGCAATATCCGTAGCCATCGACACGCCCCAGCCGGAAATCGTCGGCTTTCCAATGTTAAAAGCCGTATATAACAGCGCCGGCACGACCATGCCTCCGACAGCCGCCGCAATGGGAAGAAGCGTAGACGACGGCGATTTCAGTTCGCCGAATAAAAATTCCCGCTTGATCTCCATGCCGATGACGAAGAAAAACACGGCCATCAGCCCGTCGTTAATCCAATGAAGCAGCGACATGGACAGCTGGAAATCCCCCATCCCGACGGACACTTTCCAATGCAGGATCTCTTCATAGGCGGCTGCCCATGGAGAATTGGCAAGGCCCATCGCCATGACGGCAAAGGTGAGAAGAACGATGCCGCTGGACGCTTCCTGCTTGAAGAACCGTTGAAACGGCATGATCATTTGGCGCGATTGCTCTTGAATACGTTCGTAAATATCTTTGTTCATGTGACTCTCCTTTTATGGAATCTGCAGAAAACAGCACCGCACAGCCTGCTGTTTTCTGCGTTATCCTATTATATCATACGGTCATCACATTTCCGCATACTCTGCATGTGCAAAATATGCAACATCTATATCAAAAACGTACGATATGCAAAAAGAGGAAACAGACTTGACGCCTGTCTCCTCTTACGCCCTTGTTACTGGTTATATTTCTTTTTCTTCAGGCCGCTCCAGGATAATACCCTGACGATACGCATGCAGCAGCGCTTTCAAATCGTCGATCATCTGCAGCAGCTTTTTGCCGTTGTCCGTGTCGCCGATCATAACGCGCTTTGGCTCCAGTTCGACCTGCGTCGATTCCGAATCGATATCGGCGTTGTTCATCAATACCTGCGTGACATCCTTAAAGGGATAATGGGCTTTGATGCGGATGCCGTGAGAATTGAAAATTAAGGTGTAGCCGGCAATGCCCGTCGATCCCTGATAGGCCTTGCAGAACCCGCCGTCTATGCAGATTTCCTTCCCTTCCGCACGAATCGGGCTTTCCCCTTTCTTGACCTTGACCGGCGTATGGCCGTTGATGATATGGCCCTGGGGAGAATCGATGCCGAATTCATGGAGGATTTTTATGCATTCATCCCGATCCCGGTTGAGATGGTAATAATCGTTCTGCGGTTCTTTCCACGTCGACTGATCGACGATATAGCTTCGTTCAAAGGTCTTGACAATCCGGCCCGATACAGGAGAATCTATGCCGCACCACATGTACCACATATAGTCCAGGCTGTTCGTATCCCGCTTGTCATAGGCCTGACGGGCGATAAAATCGACCATATCCATGAAAGCCTTTCCCTTATACGGCTTGCCGTTGAGATAAATTTCTTTAAAGCTGCCGTCTTTATTGAGGGGAACGCCGCCGTGGAATAAAAGGTTGTTATTATAGCTGCGGTACAGCGAGCCGTGACTGTATAAGAAGCGGATATGACGCTGCAGCCGTTCGCTTTCCAGGAATTCCGATTGAATAGCCGCCATGATGCGGTGTTCTTCCGGCGACAATTTGTAGGGGTCCTGCGGATCAACCGTCGGAAAATCCGTCGTCGTCAGCTCGTAGGTCTGACCGTCCAGCGTAATCGTACCCTGCTTCCAGTCAATTTTGTGGAACATCAGGCGGTCGTCCATATTGTATTCCGGATGGCGGATAATGACTTGTCCTTCCAGCTTGCTCAAAATGACGTTAATCGCCTTTACCATCGGCTCGATGCCGTCGTCCTTTTTATAGGTATCTAATGCAAAAATAGCCAGAGGGCGGAGGCTGATGCCGTAACCGCTTTCCAATATTTCCATATTATGATAGCGGATATTATTTCTCAGCGCATTGGCAATGCAGGCCTCGCTGCCGGCGGCCGCCCCCATCCACAGGATATCGTGATTCCCCCACTGGATGTCGAGGGAATGATGATGCATGAGATAATCCATAATCTTGTCGGCATGGGGCCCGCGGTCGTAAATGTCGCCGATAATGTGCAGGTGGTCTACGGCCAGCCGCTTGATCAAATCCGTCAGGGCGTAAATAAACTGCCGCGTGCTGCCCGTTTCTAAAATCGTATTTAATATCTTCATATGATATGCCCGGCGGTTTTTATCTTCGTCCGGCTGGGCATGTAGCAGTTCGTCAATGACAAAGCGGAACACCTTAGGCATAGCCTTACGCACTTTAGACCGCGTATATTTCGACGACAGCAGCTTGACCAGGCGAATCAGATGGCTCAGCGTTTTTTTCGCCCACTGATCTGTAATCGCTTTTTCCCGCTGCAGCATATCCAGCTTTTCCTTGGGATAATAAATCAGCGTCAATAAATCATCCCGTTCCTCCGCCGTCATGGAATTGGCAAATATCATTTCAACCTTTTCCCGAATAACGCCGGAACAGTTATTTAAGATGTGATAAAACGCCTCATATTCGCCATGAAGGTCGCTCATAAAATGTTCCGTTCCCTTCGGCAAGTTGACGATAGCCTGCAAGTTGATAATTTCCGTAAACGTTTCGGCCTGCGTTTTATATTCCTTGGACAGTAATTCCAGATACCGCAAGTATTCCGGAGAATATTTTTCACACGTTTCCATAAGACATAAATCCCCTTTTCTTCATGATATGGTATACAACGTATAGGCTTAATTTCTTTCTATTGTACACTATCTTATGGCATGTGACTAGGGATAAGTACAGAAAATCGCAGTTCGTCGACTACAAAAGATAGCAAGAGGGTTCTATATAATCTTTTAACCAGAAGATTACTATAATATAGTATTATTAATACGTCGTTTTCCCATAATTATCTATGCTAATTCAAAATATATATAGCTCTTTTTCATGATTGCATTTTTATTATAATCCAAATAATTATTAGGAATACGTTTGCCTGTATATTTAAATTATGTGGTGTTTTAAATCGAATTTTACTAAATTTAATGGTAATACTTAAATTTTACTCCTTAACTTTCAAAAATAGAAATCTATTTTCATATTACGATGTTTTCAAACGGCAAAAAACATGCTATGATAAGACCATAGAAAGACGATTTGTGGGATACTAAATTCTTAGATGAGGTGATTTTCATGAACAAATATCTTGAATCAGTTATCGAAGGCGTACGTACAAAATATGCTAACGAACCGGAATTCGTCCAGACGGTAGAAGAAGTATTGTCGTCTCTGGAACCGGTTGTAGAAAAACATCCGGAATATGAAAAATTCGACTTGCTGAACCGCTTGGTCGTACCGGAAAGACAATTCACCTTCCGCGTCGTATGGCAGGACGATGCCGGCAACTATCATACGAACACGGGCTACCGCTTCCAGTTTAACGGCGCAATCGGGCCGTACAAAGGCGGTCTTCGCTTCCAGAAAAACGTATATCCCGGCATCATCAAATTCCTGGGCTTCGAACAGATCTTCAAAAACGCCTTGACGGGCCTCCCCATCGGCGGCGCAAAAGGCGGCGCAGACTTCGACCCGACAGGCAAATCCGACGCAGAAATCATGCGTTTCTGCCAGAGCTTCATGCAGGGCCTCTATCGCTACATTGGTCCCGACATCGACGTTCCGGCCGGCGATATGGGTGTTGGCGGCCGTGAAATCGGCTACCTCTTCGGCGAATACCGCCGCTTGAAGGGCGCATTTGAAAACGGCGTATTGACGGGCAAGGGCTTCAGCTTCGGCGGCTCCCTCATTCGTCCGGAAGCAACGGGCTACGGCGCCGTATACTTCTTGGAAAACGTCCTGAAAGACGACGGCCAGGATATCAAAGGCAAGACCATTGCCGCAGCAGGCTTCGGCAACGTAACCTGGGGCATTTGCAAAAAAGCTACGGAATTGGGCGCTAAAGTCGTTACGTTGTCCGGTCCTGACGGATATATCTATGATCCCGATGGCGTCGCTACGGAAGAAAAAATCGATTACTTGTTAGAAATGCGCAACAGCGGCCGCAACCGCGTACAGGATTATGCGGATAAATTCGGCGTAGAATTCTTCCCTGGAGAAAAACCGTGGGGCAGAAAAGTCGACATCGTTATGCCGTCTGCTATGCAGAACGACGTTCATATGGAACAGGCGAAACAGATCGCAGCCAATAAAGTTCGCTACTACATCGAAGTCGCCAACATGCCTACGACGAACGACGCACTGAAATACTTACTGGAACAGAAAGACATGATCGTAGCTCCGTCCAAAGCTGTTAACGCCGGCGGCGTAGCCGTATCGGCCCTCGAAATGAGCCAGAACAGCGAACGTCTCGTTTGGACGGCTGAAGAAGTCGACGCACGTCTCCACCAGATCATGAATACGATTTACAACAACTGCAAAGACGCAGCAGCTCGCAACGGCTTAGGCTACAACCTCGTCGCCGGCGCTAACATCGCTGGGTTCGAACGCGTTGCCGACGCAATGCTCGCTCAAGGCGTATTCTAAAAACATACTCCAACATAAAAAATACTGTGCAGCCGGAGCTGCACAGTATTTTTTATGTCCTGGTAACGGACGATGTTACAGAGTATGCTTTTTAAAGTCTTCTTGCACGGCCCGGCGCAATCCTTCATTTTCCAAGAGCTTAAATACGATGCGGCCCATAATTTCCGCCCCCTGGGCGATAACCGGCTCGATAGCTTTATTTTTTACGGCGTCGGCAATTTGCACGGAATGTTCCGGGTAATACGTATCTCCCATGGCCAGGCACAGATGGAGGGCCGGGCATTGATGGCTGATATTGCCGATGTCCGAGCTCTGGCAATCCTCCGTCTCGGTAAAGGGGATGCCCATGTCACGAAGCACTGACCGCGATATTTCCGTCGCCGCTTCATTCCAAACCATATTGTCAAATTCATATCCCATCTGCGTCACTTCATACGTCGTTTCCGTAGCGATAGCCGCCCCTTCGAAACATTTCATGATTTTAGCGATGACTTCGTTTAAATACGGCCGATCGCTGTGGCGAACGCAACACTCAAGCTCTGCATAGTCCGGCACGACGTTCGACGCCGTGCCGCCGTTGACGAGATACACGCCAATCCGCGTTTCTGGCCGCACGTGCTGGCGCAGCATGTCGATAGCGTGAATCGCCAGCATTGCGCCGTTCAGGGCGTTGCGGCCATTCCAGGGGCTGCTCGCCGCGTGAGCCGTTTGCCCATGAAAGGCGACGCGATAATCGCTAAGAGCCAAGAAATGAGAGTTAGCCATCGTCTTATCGGGCATGACGTGCGTCATCATCGCTAAATCGTAGTCGTGAAAGATGCCCTGCTCACACATGGCGACCTTGCCGCCCCGCAGCTCTTCGTCAGGCGTACCGATGAGGTCAACCTGCACGGGAAGATCAGCCATATCCAAAAAAGCGGCCGCCGTCAGAAAGCTCATAGCCCCGTTTGCCGAGTGGCCGCATCCATGACCGATTTCCGGCAGGGCGTCATATTCAGCCAGAAGGGCTACTTTCAAAACCGGGTTGGAAACCTTCCGCACCGTCGCCTTAAACGCCGTCGGCAAACCGGCAAACTGCTCCGTCACCTCCATGCCCAGGGCGCGGCAGGCTTCGACATAGGCCGCGCAGGCGTGATATTCTTCGCCCGACAGCTCCGGGTCGTCGGCAATGCGGTAATTTAAAGAAAAAGCTTGCGGACCATATTTCTGCACGCTTTGTGCAAACTGATTTATGAAAGACATATATACACCTATTTCCTATAAATTTATAGAACGTACTGAATCAAGAACATATACGACGGAATTACGATAAACCCCAATACTACCGTAATAAAGCTGATTTCCGTGGCATACCTCACATCGGCCCCTACCGCTTTGGCGACGACGGTCATCTGCGTCATCGCCGGCATGCTGGCCTGCATCGTAAATACCTGCGCCGACATAGACGTAACGGACACAAAGGGAAGCAAGGCCAATACGCAAAGCGGGCAGACGATAAAACGCCCTGCCAGAGCGCCTATCAAATCGCGGTCCCACTGTACGCTGCGCAGCGACAGTAAACTCATTTCAATGCCGATGACGATAAGGGACAGCGGCGTCGCCAAATTTCCTACGTACTGAAAAGATACGTGAAGGAATTCAGGCAGTTTGACGTCGGCCATAATCAACGCCAGTCCGATGAGAAAGGCCACCAGCGGCGGCGAAAACACCTTTTTGACAGTCTGCAGCGAAAATAAGGGCATATTTCCCTGTCCGCCCGTGCTGTCGTTGACGATGTGATAAATCCCCAAGGTCCAGAACATCGTCGTATTCGCCATATAATACAGCATGACCGAAGGCACGCTCTGCGTACCGAATAAGGCCAGGTTAACGGGAAGGCCAATGAAGATCGTATTGGCGACAAAAAAGCAGGTAATAAAGATGCCCTGCCGCTCCCTGCGTATGTGCAGCGCCGCAGCTGCCGCCCGGCCCACGACGTAGGCCAGGAGGATAGACAAAAAGGGCAGAGCCAAATCCGGCGCAATCCGCAGCAGCGAATCATGTGTAAAATCCCGCTCCAACTGGCAAATCATGAACAACGGCAAGGCGACCTTCATGATAAGCCGGGTCAATATTGCGCTGGTATCCGGTCCAAACCACTCTTTCTTCGACAACACAAAACCGATGCCAATCATAAACAATATTTCAAAAATACCCTGCAGCCCATGAAACACAGCTTCCACTATCAATCCATCTCCCTCTTATGTCAAGTCGTATAGCCCAGGCTGTCGGTCATGAAATATATTGATACGGCTTCGAATATCGGTGACGCTGTCCAAGTCGATATCTGCACGAAGCATCTCTTCGCCGTCTCCCCCCTGCGCCAAGACATTCCCCCACGGGTCGATAATCATCGAATGGCCGCCGAACTGCATGGAATCCGTGCTGCCGCAGCTGTTGACCGCCACAATGAACAGCTGGTTTTCAATCGCTCTGGCCTGATTCAATATGCACCAGTGATCCACGCGGGACGCCGGCCAGGCCGCCGGCACAAAAATAATCTGCGCCCCCGTCAGCGTCGCCATCCGCACCCATTCGGGAAAACGGACGTCATAACAAATCACGGCAGCCATGGGAATGCCATCCAAGGAAAACGCGCAGCCCTTTGTTCCCGGCGTAAATTTTTCATCTTCATGGCCCGGCGCAAATAAATGCACCTTGTCATACGAGCTGACAATATGGCCGCTGCGATCTGCCACGTACATCGTATTATACAGCTTACCTTCCCGACGGACAGCTGCAGAACCGCCGACAATATGAACGCCGAACCGAGCCGCTGACTCTGATAAGAAGGCCTGCGTCCGCCGCCCGTCCTCATCGGCCAATTCACGGATATTGTCGGGATAAAAGGACGTATTCCACATTTCCGGCAGTACGATAATATCGGGCCGCTCCTGTGCAGCGTTTCGTATCCAGTCTTCTACTTGCTTATAATTATGCTCTACATCCCCCAGCCGCAGAGACATCTGAGCCGCTGCAATCTTCATATCTGTCCCTTCTTTCTACTGTATATTTTTGATAACATCTCGCCATAAATCATTATAATAGAAATATAAGAGAAACACAATATCCGATTGTATGAGAGCCTGCGGCAACAAAACGAAATATCCCCTATCCTTGCCGGGGCTTGAAAAAAGGACTGTATATTGATATAGTAAAATGAATAGCATATGAGAGAAGGGATAGTATGGCTAAAACGAAAAAGACCAACGTCATGCGCATTTTAGATAAACAAAAAATTTTCTATACAACGAAAGCTTATGAATATTCTGAAGACGACCTGTCCGGCGTTCACGCCGCCGCCGAGCTCGGCATGGACCCGGCCCAGGTATTCAAAACGCTGGTAGGACAGGGAAACAAGACGGGGCCCGTCGTATTCTGCATTCCCAGTCACAAGGAGCTCGATTTAAAGAAGGCCGCATCCTGCAGCGGCAATAAATCGGTTCAGCTGCTCCACGTCAAAGATCTGCTCGGCTTGACGGGATATATCCGCGGCGGCTGCTCCCCTATCGGTATGAAAAAGCAGTTTCCTACGTATATCGACGAGTCAGCCCTGCAATACGAAGCCATCAGCCTCAGCGCCGGCATGCGGGGGCAGCAGGTCCTCGTAGCGCCGCAGGACGTCGCCCAGTTGATTCACGCAGAATTCCATCAGCTCACGATGAAAGACATTACATTGACGGAAGGAAGAGTACGATGACAGACAAAGAAATGGAACCTTGGCTGCATGAACTCATGCAGTGTTCAAAATGCGAATTGCGTCACGAAGGCAACCGCGGCCCGACGCGATACTCCGGCGACCCGGCATCGCCCCTCATGTTCGTCGGCGAAGGCCCCGGCGGTGTGGAAGATGAGTACGGCGTGCCCCTTGTCGGCCCGTCGGGACAGCTGCTGGACAAAGCCCTGTGGAGCGTAGGCCTTACTCGGGACCACGTCTACGTTACGAATATCGTCAAATGCCGTCCTAAAAACAATCGGACGCCAACGCTGGAAGAAGGAAAGCGCTGCGCAAACATTCATCTTCTCCGTGAAATCGAAATGGTACAGCCGAAGGTCATCGTCTGCCTAGGAAAAGTCGCCTTTCAGTATTTCTACGGAAAAACGGCCAGCATTATGCGCAACCGCGGCATATGGTTCAACTATCACGGTATTCCCGTCATGCCGACATACCATCCGGCCTTTTTGCTGCGCCAAACAGGCAAAGACCTCGTAGAATCCAAATGGCAGGTATACTACGATTTTAAAGCCGCCGTAGATAAAGCCAAAGAAGCCATGCCGGACTATATATACCAAAGCCCGGAAAAACCTAACCTAATGGAACAATTCGAAGACCTCCATAAATCCCGCCATTTTTAACCGACTGCAGCACACGCCCCTTTATATCCCTCCGATGTGAAGGGGCGTATGTTATATACCGCTAATACAGATTAGCCCTGCCTTATCTCTGGACAGCAAAGATAGCCCTATCATATAATGAATGCAAAGGATATTCGGGAGGTGAAATACATGAACAAAGCGATGCCTATCGGCGTAGATGATTTTAAAGAAATACGGGAGCAGTATTATTTTGTAGATAAGACCGACTTTATCCGGCAGCTGATAGATGTTCATAGCAAGGCTACATTGATTACTCGTCCCCGGCGCTTCGGCAAAACGCTGACCATGAGCATGTTAGAGTATTTCTTTTCTATAGACCGGGCAAAAGAGAGCGATAAATTATTTCATGGCCTTGCCATTGAAAGGTAAATTGCAAGTTGAATTTGAACAACCATAATCAGGAAACACACTCACTAGCATAAACTTCATCGAGGAATGCATCAAATAGCTCTGACGGCGTATGGTAGCCCAAAACACGCCG
>NZ_JAOQKD010000020.1:0-44125 GCF_025567065.1 Megasphaera stantonii | reverse complement strand
AGGTTTCCTCCGAGATATAGATTTTGTTTGGTAGCATTATTATATCAGAAACCTATGTGTCATTTTTTATAGGTGTTGCACTTGTATTGTAAATTCGCCCTGCAAAAGTCAATAGCTTTCTTCGTATACATCGATCATGTCACAGGCTCTACCTGCCCTTCAATTCGCAGCAAATAGTTTTCGTCGTCCTTTTCCGTCAAATAATTGAGCATATCCTCTTCATATATCTTGCCACACAGCCTGTATCCCAGGGCTTGCACCTCGTTGACAAACTGCCGATACGCTTCGGGCAGCATGTCATACGAGTCCTGTATGTATTTGACGGCGTACAAGCCGGCCGGCTTGACGTGGCAATGCCTGCTTCGGACGGGCTTGTCGATTTTAGAGCAATAATACTGCGTGTAATAGGTCTGATCTGCAATAGCTTGTTCCCCGATGATTTCGCCGATTGTAAAGGTGTTGTACGTACGGTGGGCGTTGCAGTATTTGAAGTGTTCGCTGATTGCCTCTACGACGGACTTTTCATCCTGCTTCCGCTGGCCGTCCGTAATGATAAAGTATTCTTCCTCTTTTTCTACAAACTGAATAGTGTCGATAGGAACATGCAGGGACTGTTTCGTAGTCTCTATGGTATTTTTTAAAATACGCCGCAAGCGTTTCAATCGTTCAATTTCCGCCGCAAGGGCTTTGTCCTGCTCTTTGAGCATCTGCAAAAACTCCGTCGTATTCCGCCGTTCAATATACGCTTTGATTTCATGTAAGGTCAGCCCTACTTCTTTGAGCACGCTGATTAAATCGAACGTATCCAGCTGGTACAGGCCGTAGAGACGATAGCCGTTCTCGCCGACCCGGGCCGGTTTGAGCAGGCCGATGTCATCATAGTGAAACAGCGTATCCTTTGTCACACCGCACAAGCTGGCAAATTCTCCTGTTTTCAGGTATTTCTTTGACATAAAACTCACCTCTTGACTATGGTGCTGCACCATACTTTATACTTAGTATAGCCAATGGAACTAGAAAAGGCAACAGGATAGCAGAAAGGATGTTTTATCTATGAAGCACACTGCAGCATATTGTTGGTTTATGTTGTTTTTAGCGATTATGCTGGAGCTGACGGGCACGTCGTCGATGAAATACTTTACCATGCAGGGCGGTTCCGAAGGCTATATTACGATGATTTCTTGTATGTTATTGTCTTATTTCGTCCTCAGTAAAGCCGTCGTCCGCATCCCCATCAGCCTGGCTTATGCCGTATGGGAAGGCGTCGGCCTCGTCGGCACAGTATGCATCGCCTGGTCCGTATTTCACGAACCCATGCCGCCGCTGAAACTATTAGGATTTTTTGTCATTTTATCAGGACTCGCCATGATTAAACTGGGCACGTCCCTGCCGGAAAAGGAGGCTGCTTCTCATGACAGTTAATCTTTTGGGCATACTGCTCCTCGTCGGCGCCGTCGGGTTAGACCTGTGCGCCAATATTTGTCTGAAAAAGTCGAATGGATTTACGCAAAAGCGGTACGGCATAGCCGCTCTCTCCTTTGTCGTCTTGTCATTCTTCTGCCTGGCTCATCTCATCCGCATCATGGATTTGAGCATCGCCTACGCCATGTTCGGCGCCCTGGGCCTGATTCTGACGACGACTGTAGACGCCCGCTTCTTCGGCCTGCGCATACGTCCTCTGGGCATATGCGGCGTAGCGACGATGATTGCCGGCGTCGTATTAATCAAACTCATATAAAACGCAAAAACGGATTTACCTGCAGCCTGGCGAATCAGACGCCTGCATGGTAAATCCGTTTTTTATTAATAGGTAGTTAAGCTTTTAGCCGCCGGAACGCCGTATGCCTGTTCCGCCGTCAATACGGCGCGGCGTACGGCTTGTTCTACGACGTAAGCGGCAATCGTCCCCGTCGTGCTGACATCGGCTTCTACGTCGCCGACGCTCAGGGCGTACAAGGAATCGCCGTCAGCTGTCGTGTTGACCGGCCGGATTGTCCGCACAAAGCCGTTACTGGCCAAAGCGGCGATTTTTTTCATGTGACTTTTATCGAACTTGCCGTTCGTGACGACAGCGCCGATCGTCGTATTCGTCGTACCGGCCGCCGCCCGCAGGGAAAAGAGCGTATCGTGCATGCCGTATTCTTCCAGCATGACGCGGCGCGTATCGGCAAATCCCGTGCCGTCGTCGTTCAGCATGCCGGCGATGATTTCATTATGTTCATCCAATACGTCGCCGACGGCGTTGACGACGACGACAGCGCCGACCTTCAGCTCGCCGACCTGGACGGCGTATACGCCGAGGCCGGACTTCATCATGCCTTTAGGGCCGCAGAGCTTGCCCACTGTCGCGCCGGTTCCTGCGCCGTAATTGCCTTCCCGGATCATATGTTTCTCCGATGCGACGCAGGCCGCATAGCCCATAGCCGCATCGGGACGGACGTTGTCGCCGCATCCCAGGTCAAAAATGCACGACGCTACGACGAGGGGCACATTGCAAATGCCCGTCGGAAAGCCGATGCCCTTTTCTTCCAAATATTGCATGACCCCGCCGGCGGCGTTCAAACCGAAGGCGCTGCCGCCGCTTAACAGTACGGCATGAATTCTCTCCGCTGCCGCCGTCGGATTGAGGAGCTCCGACTCCCGGCTGGCCGGCCCGCCGCCGCGAATATCGACGCCGCAGGGCGCGCCGTCAGGAAATATGAGGACAGTACAGCCCGTGCCGCCCAGCTCATCCTGAGCGTTGCCGATGCGAAATCCCTGAATATCCTGCAATGCAATTTCTTTCATAGCCTTTCTCCTTTCGCAAAAAAGCATATCTGCGCGCAGACATGCTTTATATCCGTTGCCTATATTATTTCTTTTGGAAATCCTTCCACAGCATGCTCGGCTGAATTCCCGAATTGTTCTGGTATTTTCCGTGCTGATATGTGTCGTACTCGCCGTCGATGTCGTGGTAGTAAATCTGGCAGATTTCCACGTTGGGATAAATGCGGATCGGCTGGACGCAGAAAATTTCCAGCGTCCAGTAGCCGGCAAAGCCTACGTCGCCAAAGCCTGCCGTCACGTGGATGAACACGCCCAGACGGCCGACAGACGAGCGGCCTTCCAGCATAGGAATATAGCCGTCAGTCTTCGTATACTCGTTTGTCCGCCCCAAATAGAGCTTATTCGGCTGCAGTACGTAGCCGTCTTCGGGGATGTCGATAATCGACGCCGGATTGGGCTTGGCCATGTCCAGCTCGTAGTCATCATATACCATCAGCTGATTATATAGCGATAAATTATAGCTGTTCGGATTGACCCGTTCGGGATGAAAGGGCGTAATGATAATTTCCTTACCCAAATGCTTTACGATTTCCTTGCCTGATAAAATCATGTTGTGCCTTCACCTTTCCATGTGGTATACCAAAATTATATACCAAAACAGGCCGCGTCGCCATACAAAATGAGAAAGTATATGCGAAAAATTCATCGTCAGAACAGGCTTTCTTTTTTCCGGATATCGACAGCCCGCCGCGACGCCTTGCCGCCAAAGCGATCCTGGCCGACTTCGACGAAAAAGGTAACGTACGTCCCTGCCTCGGCGTCCAGCCCCAGGAGGGCATCGCGTTTGAAATAATAGGACGGCCCGCCGTATTCCTTGATAAACCCGGCCCGTCCTCCCGGCAGAACGGCCGAGATAAAGCCCTGCTTTTCTTCTTCGCCGTCGTGCCGGCACTGTATCCAGAATGCCTGCAGCGAGCGGAGCAACTCCGCCTTACGGGGAATCTGCCCTTCATACGTCGCGGCCTGCCTGCGCAGAGCCTCCGGCACAAACCATCCCCGTTCCTGCCGGATGCGCAGGGCCAGGGCATAGTGCCAGGCCCGCTCCGTCCGCAAGTCCTCCTGTCCTGCCAGGGAATCGGCAAATTCAGCGAGGAACTGGACTTTATCGGCCATATCTCCCGGCAGGAGCAGGGCTGCTGCGCCGTATTGTTTCATCTTCCGCAGGCTTTTCTGCGCCTGCCCTGCGTAAAACAGCCCGCGGTATATAATCCAATGCTGCTTATACTGCAAAAGGGCGGAAAATTCTCTTTCTGCACCGCCTATGTCGCCAAGGCGAAGGCGGCAGAGGGCGATGCGATATTTGAGCCAGATGTCATTGTCATAGTGAAATTCCGTAAAAATACGCAGCCCTTCTTCACAGACAGCAATGCAGGCATTATATTCCCCTTTCTTGACCAACACGCCGCTCTTCAGGGCATACCACCGCTCGCGGTACGACGCGCCGCTCAGCCATTCACCGTCCTTGACGTACTCCTGCGGCCGCGAAGACAGCCTGGCCGGGTTAAGGAGAGTCAGCCAGGCGTCTAATTCTTCTGCCGAAGCCTTTTTCTGCCGGCGCAGCACGTCGATCATCTTCCAGACGGCTCGTTCATAAGGAGAGCGCTCTCTTTGCTCGGTGTATTTGACGATGGCCTCGACGGCCCGCCGGAAATCGCCTTCATCAGATTGTCCAGGCGCAAAGGGACGCACGTACAGATGATACAGGCACCAGCCGTATATGTCCCGGATTTGGGCGAAGTCGGGAAAGGCCATGATGCACCGGCGGGAAATCTCCCGCCCTTCGGCATATTCTTTCAGCTTGCTCAGGCTGTAAGCGTAATAATAGTAGTCCCACGGCCCCCACGTATCCATTGCGGCAATTTGCCGGGCGTACATAGCCGCTACCTGATCGTATTGCTGTTTGCGGCACCACTGCCGGGCCTGCACGGTATCCATCCTTTGCCCCTCCTCTCCTCTGCTGTACTATACGGCGCAGACACCCGCGCCGTATCCCGTCTCCGACAGGACTATTTTCCTGACGAAGCAGCATAAATGCTGGGAACGCCGTTCACATCGGCGCAGGTCGTGCGGCAGCCTTCTTTGCTGCAGGCCCAAAACGGACCGTACGGGCCGCTGCGGCGGACAAAGATTCCCTCTTTGCAGCGCGGACAAATATAAGATGAACCGTCGCCGGCCGCCGACGCAGGCGGCGCATCGATGCGCTCCGTATGTCGGCATTTGGGATAGTTAGTGCAGCCCCAGAAATCGCCGTACTTTCCATGGCGGCGTACCATAGCGCCGCCGCATTGAGGGCACACGCGCCCTTCCTTTGGCTGCGGCGTTCCGTCATTGTTCCGGGCTGCCGCAATGAGCTTGCGCAAAAATAATTCCTGGGCGCCGAGAAAGTCGGCCAGGCTGTCCTTTCCCAGGCTCATCTGATACAGCCGTTCTTCCCAAACGGCCGTTTCATCGGGATACAGCAGCTCGTCCGGCAGGGAATCGACGAGAAGATAGGCCATATCCGTCGGTTTCAGATACTTCTTCTTTCCTTCTTCGGCTAAAAATTTCCGCTCGATGAGCTCGCCGATAATCGTAGCCCGCGTCGCTTCCGTGCCGATGCCCTGCACTTCCTTGAGCTTTTTCTTCAGCGAATCGTCCTTGACGTATTTATAAATTTCCTTCATCGCCTGAAGGAGCGTCGACGAAGTAAACCGCGGTGGCGCCTTCGTAGCTTTCTCTTCGACCTTGCCGCGGCGGAACTGGACGCCGTCTCCCTTGCGGACCGGCGGCAGCTCTCCTTTTTCGTCTTCGTCGTCCGTATCGGACTGATACAGCTCTTTCCAGCCCAATACGACGACGGTCTTGCCGTGAGCGACGAACTGCTCGCCGGCGGCTTCGACGACGACGCGGTTCTGTATATATTCGTGGACAGGATAAAACTGTGCCATATAGGCCTGGGCAATGAGGAAATAGATATTTCGCTGAACTGCCGTCAGCTTATCGTACGGACAGGGCACCGTCGTCGGGATAATCGCATGGTGCGCCGTAATCTTGCCGTCATTCCAAGCCCGACTCTTGATGCTGCCGTCGGCCTGCCCGGCCCATTGGGACAAGGTTTTATCTGAAATTCGGCCTAAATTAGCTAAAATAGCCGGCACGTCCTTGCGCTGATTCAGAGGCAGGTACTCGCAGTCCGACCGGGGGTAGGTCGTCAGCTTGCGTTCGTACAGCTGCTGAGCTGCGTCCAATACCTGCTGGGGGCTGTAGCCGTAGCGCTTACCTGCCAGCACCTGCAGGGACGACAAGGACAAGGGCAGCCGCTGCGCTTCCTTCTTTTTCGTCTTCTTCCCTTCGGCAATCGTTCCATCGGGCTGAGCGCGCAGCCTTTCTACTATTTCTTCAGCTTTCTTTTTATCGATGCAGCGCCCTTCCGAATCGAGGCCGGCCTGCGTATCGCCAGGCTGCCACTGGGCTGTAATGACGCCCTTGGCATGATTGAACTGCGCCTTGACGACGTAATAGGTCACGGGCTTGAAATTGTCGATTTCCCGCTGGCGGCGGACGACTAAGGCCAGCGTCGGCGTCTTAACCCGGCCGATGGGAAATACGACGCGGTGTCCCTGCCGGCGGGCGGCCAGCGTATAAGCCCGCGACAGGTTCATGCCGATGAGCCAGTCGGCACGGCTGCGGGCCAAAGCTGATTCCTTGAGATGAGAAAAATCGCCGTTATCCCGCAAATCATGAAGGGCTTCACCGATGCTCTTTTCGTCGAGGGCATTTAAAAGGATGCGCTCGACGCGCTTCGTATTGCCTACATAATCGAGTATTTCGTCAATCAGAAGCTGCCCTTCCCTGTCAGGGTCGCCGGCATGGACGATGGAGTCGGCGTCGCCGATGAGGCGGCAGATGACGTCGAACTGCTCCCTGCTGTTCGGGCTGACGAGCAGCTTCCAATGCTCTGGAATAATGGGCAAATCGGCGTCCTTCCACTGCTTGTATTGCCGATTATAATCCTGCGGCTCCGCCTGCTGCAGCATGTGGCCGTAGGCCCAGGTGACGATGCCGCCGCCCGTACGGATAAAGCCCTTTTCCTGCCGCTGCGGCTGCGGGAGGCATTTTGCCAGTTCCCTGGCCATGCTGGGCTTCTCTGCGATAAACAATTTCATACTATACGATAACTCCTGCTCTAATGTCTGCTGCAAGGCAGCTTATACTTTTGCCAGTTTGCCGGCCTCTTCGATGACCTTGACAAAGGCCCTGGGGATTTCCTGGCTGCGCAGGGACTGCCCCAGGAGCCGGCCTAGGATGACGCCCTTGTTGCTGTACAGCCAGGCAAAATAATAGATGTACAGTGCCTTGATATTGCGGGCGTTGACGTTGCCCAGCATGCGCGGCGGATAGTCGTGGAAATTGACGTCCAGCTTGCGGCAGGCCTTTTTAATCATGTCCGACGTGGCCCGGCCGTGCTCGCCGGCTACGGTATTGATGATGCGGTCCAGCTCGCGGCGGCGGCCCATGTCGATCATCGTCTTGGCCAAATCCATTTCAAAGCAAATTTCGTCGGTAAAGAACACGCCCGTCTCGCCCTTATGGCCGCCCTTTACGTCGGCGTCGTATAAGGCGACGGTGGGAATCTTGAAGTATTCCAGAAGCTTCTTTATCTTTGAAATCGAGCTTTCGCCGCGGGCGTTGATGAGGCAGATGCCGTAGTAGTCAAAGGGCAGCCCCAGCGTCGTGCCGAACAGCTGGAAGCAGCCGAACTCCGTTTCCCCTTCGACGACGAGGACGCTCCGCGAATACAGGGCCTCCTTCACTTCGGGGAAATGCATGATCAGGTGCTTCTCGATTTCCTCGCTGAAATGAAAGGTCGCTCCGCAGGCCGCGCAGACCTGACCGGCGTCGCCGCGGTACAGGCGGACGATATTGCGGTAATCGTCGACGAGGGCGTCTGTCGAGTGCGTGACGATGAACAGCTGCCCCCGCAGGCCGTCGATGCCGAACAAATCCTTCAGGAGCTCGCAGAAGCGGGAATCGCCGTTGCTCAGGAGCTGCTTGTAATAATTTAAAATAGACCGCTGCATGTATGGATGGAGGTGCACCTCCGGCTCGTCGATAGATACGACGAGAGGCAAATAGCGCCGCCCCTTGCCGTCGATAATCAGGCTCTGCTCCAGGGGCATGGCCTTGCTTCGGGACATGATGAAAATCTGCGTGAGGATACGCAGGGCGACGAGGGAAATAAACTTCATGTTGTCGGCTGTCGAGCGATCCTGGCGGCTCAGGATGCGGGACAAGAGGAAGATATTGACAAAATACGACGAGTCGAGGCTGCCTACCTGCACTTCATGATGGATAAAGGCCTGCGTATCTTCGTCCAGCCCGTCGTCATGGGAATGCTCCCACTGATACAGCCGCCGTTCCAACGCGCGGTATACCGTTGCCGGCACTTTGAGTTCTTCCGGGTCGACGACGGAATTGGGCAGATAATGGATGCAGCGTATCAGGTCGAGAGGCAGTTCTTCGTTTCTCTCTGCATCGTACAGCCGCGGGTAGATTTCTTCCACCCTCTTTTCCAGGCGCACCTTCATCGTCTCCCGCCGCTCATCGGGAAACGCGGCAAAATACTCGTTTTGGTTCCGAAGCAGGTGCATTTCCAGCGTAATGACGATAGGCCGCGCCGGGTCGGCGTAATCGTCTTCCCTGATGCCGAAGCCTTCGCTCATGACCGACAGCAAGCGCAGAAACCCGCTTTTGCCAATAGCGTTTTCGCCGACGAGATAGTTGGCCTTTTCATGAAAGGTCATCTCCACGTCTGTCAAATTTCGATAATTTTCAATATGCATGTAATGGATATGCACAATATCACCGCCTGTATAGAATCCGTTCGCAACATACCGTAATAGTATAATATTCGACGCAGGCGCCTTGCGTCCCTGCTTTTCCCGAGCAGAAACGAAAAAACACCGGCGTCACCGCCAGATGACGCCAGTGCTTTCATATCCTGCTATACTTCGTTCAAAAAGGCTTCGGCCTTCGCCGCTTCTTCTTCATAGGTCAAGGGATTGCCGGCGATGCCTTCGTTTGCCGCAGCCTCGGCAACGGCAGCCGCTACGGCGATGGTGACGCGATGGTCAAAGGCGTCGGGCAGGATGTAGTCTTCCCGCAGGCCGTCCTGCTTCGCTACGTCGGCAATGGCTCTCGCTGCAGCCAGCTTCATGCCCTCGCTGATATCCGACGCATGGCAGTCGATAGCCCCGCGGAAAATTCCCGGAAATACGAGGACGTTGTTGACCTGATTGGGGAAATCGGACCGGCCCGAGCCGACGACGGACGCGCCGGCAGCCTTCGCTTCGTCGGGATAGATTTCCGGGATGGGATTGGCCATGGCGAAGACGACGTTTTTCTCAGCCATCGAGGCAATCATTTCCTGGGACACGAGGCCGCCGCGGGACACGCCGATAAACACGTCCTTGCCTGCCAGTACATCCTTCAGGCTGCCCTTGGCATGACGGCGGTTCGTCCGCTTCGCCATAGCGGCCTGAGCCGGATTGAGCGTATCGTCGCCTTCACAGACGGCGCCGTTGATGTCGCAGAGCGTCACGTCTGTAAAACCATATTCCAGCAGCAGATTGGCGATGCTGATGCCGGCTGCGCCGGCGCCGTTGATGACGACCGACGCCGTTTCGGCAGACTTTCCTAAATACTCCAGCGCGTTGATGACGCCGGCCAGGACGATGATGGCCGTGCCGTGCTGATCGTCGTGGAACACGGGGATATTCAGCGTTTCCCGAAGCCGCTTTTCGATTTCAAAGCAGCGCGGGCTGCTGATATCTTCCAGGTTGATCCCGCCAAAGGACGGGCTGGCCAGCTGGACGAAGCGGACAAATTCGTCTACGTCCTGCGTGCCTACGCACAGGGGCACGGCGTTGATGCCGGCAAACTCGCTGAACAGCAGGCACTTCCCTTCCATGACCGGCATGGCCGCATCAGGGCCGATATTCCCCAACCCCAGGACGGCGCTGCCGTCGGTAATGACGGCCACGTCGTTGCCCTTGCCGGTATACGTATAGGCCAGCTCTTTATCCTGGGCGATTTCCAGGCACGGCGCGGCGACGCCGGGCGTATATAAGATGGACAGGGCTTCCTTGGAATCGGCCCGCAATTTGCTGTGAATGGCTAGTTTGCCGTGCAGCTGGGCGTGGACTTCCAAGGCCCGTTTAAATTTTTCATTTTTATCTGTCATATCAGACATGCGTCTCTTCCCCCTCTGAAACGGGCGCAGTTACCGTCCGTATTCTTTACATAATTCAGACAGCCATTTGGCGATATCCAGCTTGAGCATACCGCTGTCCATCTGCCACTGCCAGTTTCCTTCGGCCGTTCCGGGCACGTTCATGCGGCAGTTTCCCGGCAGGGCCAGTATATCCTGCAGGGGCACGACGGCCGTTTCGGCACGGCGGCTGTATACGTAGGCGACGACGGCGCGGACGACAGCTTCCGGCGCTGCATTGTCCGGCAGGCCCAGCGCCTGGCGCAGCTGCAGCCGTTCCGATTCGTCCAGGTCGTCTTCATACCAGCCCAGGGTCGTGTTGTTGTCGTGCGTTCCCGTGTAGACGAGGCAGTTCGGCTCCGTATCGAAGGAATAGCGGCCGTCGGCCCGTTCTGCCATGTGGAAATGGAGTATCTTCATGCCCGGCAGGCGCAGGGCGTCTTTCAGGGCGCATACGTCGTCCGTAATGATGCCCAAATCCTCCGCCACCATGGGCAGGAAGCCGAGCTCTTTATATACGGCGCGGAACAGGTCGAGGCCCGGCCCCTTGACCCAGGCGCCTTCGCGGGCCGTCTTGGCTTCGACGGGCACGGCCCAGTACGATTCGAGGCCGCGGAAATGGTCGATGCGCACCTCGTCTACGAACTGGTATATCGCGCGGAACCGCTCTACCCACCAGCGATAGCCGTCGGCAGCCATGGCCTCGTAGTCGTACAGGGGATTGCCCCATAGCTGTCCGTCGGCGCTGAAATAGTCGGGCGGCACGCCGGCGACGGCCGTAGGATTGCCGCCTTCGTCCAGTTGGAACAGCTCCTGATGAGCCCAGCAGTCGGCGCTGTTGTGAGCGACAAACATGGGCATGTCGCCGAGAATCTGCACGCCGTTGTCATGGGCGTATTTCCGCAGGGACTGCCACTGGCAGTAGAAAATATACTGCAAGAATTTATAATGGGATATAGCGCCGGACAATTCTTTTTTATAATAGGCTACGCCGTCGGCAGCGTGACAGCGGATGTTGTCGGGCCACTCTGTCCAGACCTTGCCGCCGAAGAAATCACCGACAGAACGGAACAAGGCGTAGTCGTCGAGCCAGTACGCGTTTTCCTTACAGAAATCGGCATAAGGCGACCACGGCACATTCAGGTCTTTCTTATGGGACATGCGCCAGAGCGCGTCCTTCTTGACCTTCCAGGCTTCGTCCCAGGATTTCGCAGTCCGAACAGTTTCTTTATATTCGCACAGCTCTTCGGCAGACAGCCATCCCCATTCGTGCAGCACGTCGAGGGAAATGAGCCGTTCGTTCCCGGCAAAGGCCGATCGGGCCAGATAGGGCGAATCGCCCATGAGCGGCGGTGTCAGCGGCAGGATCTGCCATAGGCTCTGGCCGGCCGTCTTGAGAAAATCGATAAACCGGTAAGCGTTGGGCCCCAGGTCGCCGTTCCCGCCTGCCGAAGGCAGCGACGTCGGATGCAGGAGGACGCCGGCCCGTTTTTTACGGGCTTCCTGCCCTTTCAGGATGACGGCGCTCAGCGGCGGCAGCGTAAGGGTAAATCGGCTGTTGATCGTGCGGATAGGCTTCATGCGGGGATACAAAGCGTTGGTCAGCTCGCCGTAAGCCAAGCCGTTCGTGTACACGCTGACCGTCCGCAGGGACGTGGTGTGTTTATTCATGGCGATGATAAAGAAGCCGTCTTCTTTTTTCTGTCCAAATATATCCCGGCCACCTTCAATGCTGCGGGCGTAGGCGAAGACGTCGCCGTCGGCGTACAGCGGGATGAAACGGCCCGTGCGCAGGGTGTCGCTGCGGCGGCGCAGCCCCGTCAGCTCTTTCGTCCACGACAAGATTTCTTCGTCCTCATGCCCCCACGGATAGGTGCGGCGGTTGTCCGGGTCCTTGCCGCCGGTCACGCCGGCTTCATCGCCGTAATAAATGCAGGGCGCGCCGGGCATCGTCATCTGCCAGGCCATGAGCAGGCGCAGGCGCTTCTTGGCGATGTCCTCAGCCGAGAGCGTATTGGTGTCGGCGTCCTCGGCCAGGACCGTCAGGATGCGTTCGATGTCATGGCTGCCGATGAGGTTGAGCATGGCGTAAAAGTGCTCAGGCGGATAATTTTCAATGAGGTGAGTCATTTCAGCCAGCATGCGCCGGCCTTCCTTGCGGCCCATGATGAAATCGACGGCAATCGTCCGCAAGGCGTAGTTCATGGCGCTGTCGAGCTCGTAGCCGCACAGGTATTCGCGCTGTTCGCCGTAGCTGATCTTATTTGACGCGTCCTCCCACACCTCGCCAATGAGGACGGCGTCGGGATTTTCTTCCTTCAGCGTCTTATAGAAATCGCGGAGAAACGCTGCCGGCAGCTCGTCGACGACGTCGAGACGCCAGCCGCTGATGCCCTGGCGCATCCAGTAGCGCAGCACGCTGTCGTCGTTATGGATGACAAAATCCATATATGACGGCTCCGTTTCTTCTACGTTAGGCAAATCCATGACGCCCCACCACGACTCGTAGTCGTTCGGGTAGTCCTTAAACCGGTACCACGAATAGTACGGCGATTCCTTGGACTGGTACGCGCCGACGCTGTCGTAATGGCCGAAGCGGTTGAAATAAATGCTGTCGGCTCCCGTATGGCTGAACACGCCGTCCAGGATGACGGCCAGGCCCTCTTCTTTGGCAGCCCGGCAGAACGCGGCAAATTCTTCGTTCGTCCCCAGGAAGGGATCGACGCGATGGTAGTCGGCCGTACTGTAGCGATGGTTTGTACAGCTCTCGAAAATTGGGTTGAGGTAAACCGCCGTAATGCCTAATTCTTTCAGATACGAAAACTTTTCCCTGATGCCCGCCAGGTTTCCGCCGTAAAAATCATAAAAGGCAATCTCTCCCGTATCGGGATTCTTCCAATAGGCCGGTATATCGTCCCAATCGCTGTGGATGACGGCCCCCTTTTTGCCCGTAAGCACTGCCGTCGTATCCTTGCCGCGGCGGAACCGGTCGGGAAAAATCTGATAAACGATGGCATTCTTAAACCAGTCCGGCGTCTTGACGGCCTTATCATATACGGTAATCTGATAGGACGGCGGCTCCTGAGCTGTAATGCGGCCCTTGCCGCCGAGCTGCTCATGGTTGTTGCCGTAATAGACGGTCTTCCCGTCGTAGGAAACGATGAAGTAGTACCAAAGGAGGCACCCCTTATCCGGCATGGTCAGCGTCGCCTTGAAGGCGTCGCCCTCCCAAGTCATGGGAACGATCGTTTCGCCGGCGTTGCTCTGCCACAGGCGCACGCTGGCCTGCCAGTTTTCTTCTATATTTTTATCGGCCCGCAGGCGCAGGACGACCTGGCTGCCCGAGGGAACGGCGCCGAAAACAGAGCGGCAATAAAATTCATGTGAATTGTGATACAGTCCTAAATCCATGAAATCTCCTTTTTTGTAAAATCCCCCGCCGAGCAAGTACGGCGGGGGATTTGGCTGTATTGTTCTTATCGGTTCAATACCTTTTTGTACAAGTCTGCATACGCCTGAGCCGAACGCTTCCAGCTGTAGTCGCTTTCCATGGCGTTCTTGACGATGTGATCCCACAAGGCGGTATCTTCGTAGTATCCCAAAGCCGTCTTTGCCGTAAACAACAGTTCATGAGCATTGAAGTTCGGGAACGTCAGGCCGTTGCCCTGATTTTTGTATTTATCAAAGGGAACGACGGTGTCTCGCAGGCCGCCCGTTTCGCGGACGACGGGCACGGCGCCGTATCTCAGGGCGATGAGCTGACTCAGTCCGCACGGTTCATACCGCGAGGGCATGAGGAAGATATCCGCCGCCGCATAGACGCGGTGCGCCAGGCCTTCGTTGAACATGATGTTGGCCGATACCTTTGTCGGATAGCGGCGGGCCAAATCGCGGAAGGCTTCTTCATACTGCCAGTCGCCGGTCCCGACGATAACCAGCTGTACGTCGTCTTCGACGAGCTCGTCCATAATGCGCGTTACCAAATCCATGCCCTTGTCTTCGACGAGGCGCGATACCATGGCGACCATGGGCACGCCGCGCTTGATGCGCAGCCCCAATTCCTTGCGCAGGGCGTCCTTGTTGACGCGCTTGCCGGCGCGGGCGTCCTTCGACGTATACGTTTGGGCAATATAGGGGTCCGTTTCGGGATTATAGGCATCTTCGTCGAGGCCGTTGATAATGCCGACGACCTTGTCCTGATTGCTGCGGATATAGCCGTCCAGCCGTTCGCCGAAGTACGGATAGGTAATTTCCTGAGCGTACGTCGGGCTGACCGTCGTGATGTAGTCGGCGTAGACCATGCCCGATTTCATGTAGTTCACGCAGTCGTCGCATTCCAGATTGCCATTGTCGAACAAGTACTGCGGCAGGCCGATGATATCCTGCATGATAGACGCCGGATAAATCCCCTGATATTTCAGGTTATGAATGGTATAGACGAATTTCATATTTTTGTAGAAATCGTCATGGTAGAAATCTTCCTTCAAGAAGACGCCCAGCATGCCCGTATGCCAGTCGTTGCCGTGAATGATGTCGGGCTGGAAGCCGATGCGCGGCAGCATCGTCAGCACGGCGCGGCAGAAATAGGCGAACCGTTCGTCGTCGTCGGCATAGCCGTACAGGCGGTCGCGCTTGAAGTACCATTCATTGTCGATGAAGTATACCTTGACGCCGTCCATATCGATTTCGTCGACGCCGTAGTACAGCTGACGCCAGGCCAGATTGACGATCCCCGTCGTCACCTGCTTCATCTGCTGCTTTGCTTCGTCTTTAATCAGGCTGTATTTCGGAATGACCAGGCGGACGTCCATGCCCTTGGCGGCCAATTCCTTCGGTAAAGCGCCCATGACGTCGGCTAAGCCGCCCGTCTTGATAAAAGGCACGGCTTCTGACGCCACGAATAATATTTTTTCCATCTTAACTCCCCCACTTTCCCTTTGGAATGCAGTTTACTATTTATTTCGCCGCGTCGCTTTTCGTCGTCTTTTTAACGGCGCGTTTTCTCGTCGTCTTGGAAGCCGGTTTCTTTTCGCTGCTCTTGGCCTTTTTAGCCGAGCCAGTCGTCTTCCGCGTCTTGGCAGTACTGCTGCCAGCCTTCAGAGATTTTTTTTTATCGGCCGACGTCTTGAGCTGCAAGTATATAGTCGCCAGAGGCGGCAGCGTCAGCTCCAGAGACTGTTCCATGCCGTGCATGGGAATATCCTGCGCTTCAAATTCGCCTTCGTTGAGGACGTTGGAGCCGCCGAAGGCTTCGGAATCGCTGTTGAATACTTCGACATACGTCCCCTTGCGCGGCACGCCGAAGCGGTACGAATGGCGGACGACAGGTGTGAAGTTGCATACGACGACGGTCATGTCGTCTGTTTCCTGGCCGCTGCGGAAGAAAGCGATGACGCTGTTGTCGCGGTCGTCGCAGCTGATCCACGAAAAGCCCGACCAGTCGCAGTCTTCTTCCCAGAATTCGGGATGCTCTACGTAATACGTATTCAGCTGCTTGACGTAGTCGTGCATGGCCTTGTGCATAGGATATTCGAGCAGATGCCAGTCGAGGCTGTCGTCGTATTTCCATTCGATGAACTGGCCAAAGTCGCTGCCCATGAACAGGAGCTTCTTGCCGGGATGCGACATCCAGTAGCCGTAGAAAGCCCGCAGGCCGGCAAATTTCTGCCAGTAGTCGCCGGGCATCTTGTCCAGGAGCGAGTGCTTGCCGTGGACGACTTCGTCGTGCGACAAGGGCAGGATGAAGTTTTCCGAAAAGGCGTAGCACAGGGAAAACGTAACGAGATTGTGGTTATCCTTGCGGAACAGCGGATCCATGGACATGTAGCGGAGCATGTCGTTCATCCAGCCCATATTCCACTTATAGTTGAATCCCAGGCCGCCGACGTCGACAGGCTTGGTCACCAGCGGCCAGGCCGACGATTCTTCGGCAATCATGAGGGCATGGGGAAATTCGCTGAACACAGCTTTATTTAAATTGCGCAGGAAGTCGATGGCTTCGAGGTTTTCCCGGCCGCCGTACTTATTGGGCTGCCAATTTCCATCGGGATGGCCGTAGTCGAGATACAGCATGTTGGCCACGGCGTCGATGCGCAGGCCGTCGATGTGGAACTGGCTGAGCCAGAACATGGCGCTGGAAATGAGGAAGGACTGTACTTCCGTCCGTCCATAGTCGAAATTCATCGTATCCCATTCTTTGTTTTCTGCCAGCATGGGGTTGCCCGATTCATAGCAGGGCTCGCCGTCGAAATAGCGCAGACCGTGGGCGTCGCGGCAGAAATGGCCCGGCACCCAGTCGAGGATGACGCCGATGCCGTGCTTATGGCATGTGTCGACGAGGTACATGAAGTCTTCCGGCGCACCGTAGCGGCTCGTCGCCGAGAAGTACCCTGTCGCCTGATAGCCCCACGAGCCGTCGAAGGGATATTCGCACAGGGGCATGATTTCGATGTGCGTATAGTTCATGGACGTGACGTATTCCACGAGCTTGTCGGCGATTTCGCGGTATGTCAGCATATTGCCTTCTTCGTCGCGGCACCACGAGCCGAGATGCACTTCATAGGTCAGCATGGGCTTGCGGTACGAGTCGTACTGCTCGCGGCTGTTCTGCCACTTTTTGTCCTTCCACGTATAGCGGAGCTTGGTGATCTTAGAGGCCGTGTTGGGGCGCACTTCCGACCAGAAGGCATAGGGATCGCTCTTCATGAGCACTTCGCCCGACGCCGTCGTGACGGCGTATTTGTAAATGTCCCCTTCCTGAAGGCCTTCGATATACGTAACCCAGATGCCGTTGCCGGCGCCGCACCGTTCCATAGGATTGGCTTCAATGTCCCACTGGTTGAAATCGCCGACGACGCTTACCTTCTGGGCATGGGGAGCCCAGACGGAAAAGCGCACGCACGATCTGCGGCGGAGAACGGTAAAATGAGCGCCGAACAAACGGTAGCTGGCGTAGTTTGTTCCCTGATGGTACAGAAACGTACCGTATTCGTCAATTGCACTGAGTTTCATGTAAGCATTCCCCCTGACTGATTATACCTTGACAGGTTTAATACGCCAAATGTCAGATGCATACTGCTGAATCGTCCTGTCGCTGGAGAAGTAGCCCGAATGGGCGATGTTGATGGCGCTGGAATGGAACCACTGCTTTTGATTTGCGTAGCGGCGGGATATTTCCGTATGGGCCTCGCAGTAGGCGGCGAAATCCTTGAGGACAAAGAATTCGTCGTTGCGGTCCAGCAGCGATTCATACAGCATGCCGAAATGTTCGCCGTTGATGGAGCCGTCTACGAGCGAGTTCATGAGCTGGCGGATACGCGGGTCCGAGCTGTACATATTCCACGACGAATAGCCGCCGTGCATGTAGTAATTCATGACTTCTTCCGCCCGCAGGCCGAAGATGACGCAGTGTTCCATGCCGACTTCGCGGCAGATTTCTACGTTGGCCCCGTCCATCGTACCCAGCGTAATGGCCCCGTTCATCATGAATTTCATATTGCCCGTGCCGGACGCTTCCTTGCCGGCCGTGGAGATCTGCTCGCTCACGTCGGCCGCCGGGAACAGGAGCTGTCCCAAGGATACGTTGTAGTTCTCCAGGAACAGTACCTTCAGCTGCTTGTTCACCTGCTTGTCGCGGTTTATCATGTTGGCCACGACGTTGATAAGCTTGATCGTCTGCTTGGCTTCGCCGTAGCCCGACGCAGCCTTGCCGCCGAACAGGAACGTGTGCGGGCGGACGCGCAGGTCCGGATTTGCTTTCAGCGTATAGTACAGGTGAAGGATGCCGAGGATATTCAACAGCTGCCGTTTGTATAGATGAATGCGCTTGATCTGAATGTCGAAAATCGAATCGACGGCGATATTCGTATCGTATTCCTTCTTGATATAGTCAGCCAGAATTTCCTTGCGGGCTTTCTTCACCTTCGCCAGCTTATCCAGGAAGGCGCTGTCGCTGGAAACGGTCTTCAAGCGGATGAGCTTGGACGGTTCAAGACGCCATTCGTCGCCGATCGCTTCGTCGATGAGGTCCGACAGCTGCGGATTGGCTTCGATAAGCCAGCGGCGGTGCGTAACGCCGTTGGTCTTGTTGGAGAAACGGTTCGGGAAAATCGTGTAGAACTGATGGAGCGTCGAATCCTTCAGGATCTGCGAGTGGATTTCCGCAACGCCGTTGACGCTGTGGCTGCCCAGTACGGACAAATGAGCCATGTGAACCTGACCGTCCCAAAGGATGGCTACGCTGCGGGCTTTGTTTTCGTCGCCCGGATAGAGGCGGCGCACTTCCTTGAGCCAGCGGTTGTTGATTTCTTCGACGATGAGATAAATGCGCGGCAGGAGCGACTGGAACATGGGGATAGACCATTTTTCCATGGCTTCCGGCAAAATCGTGTGGTTCGTATAGGCCACGGTACGGCACGTAATATCCCATGCGTCTTCCCAGGCCATGCCTTCCTCGTCGAGGAGGATGCGCATCAGTTCCGGCACGACCAGAGCCGGATGGGTGTCGTTGATGTGGATGGCGATGTACTGGTCGAACTTGTACATGCTTTCCTTGTATTTTCTCTTATAGTGACGTACGATGCTCTGCAGGCCTGCCGAAACCATGAAGTATTCCTGCATCAGGCGCAGGCGGCGGCCTTCTTCCGTGCTGTCTTCCGGATAGAGGAAGCGGGAAATGAGCTGTACGTTGTTCTTGTAGCGGAACGCCCGGTGGCGGTCGCCGAGGGTCAGCTCGCGGTACAAGTCTTCCCGGGAGTATTCGGCCCGCCACAGGCGCAGCGTATTGACTGTGTCGTTATGATAACCAATGACAGGAACGTCGTACGGGACGGCGCGGACAGACGAATAATTTTCGTGAACGCATTCAAGTTCTCCGTCTTCCGTCGGCCGCATGTAGGCGTTGCCGCCGAAGCGGACGTTTACGGCCTTATCTACTCTCTTGACTTCCCAGGGATAGCCGTTGACCAGCCAGTTGTCAGGAAGTTCAACCTGCTGGCCGTCGACGATGCGCTGGTTGAACAGCCCGTACTGGTAGCGGATGCTGCATCCGTGTCCCGGCAGCTGCAGCGCCGCCAGGGAGTCGATGAAGCAGGCTGCCAGACGGCCTAAGCCGCCGTTGCCCAAGCCCGGGTCCCGTTCCTGCGGAACGACGTCTTCCAGCTTCCAGCCCAGATCTTCCAAGCCCTGCCGGCAAATGTCTTCCAAGCCGATGCCGATGAGGTTGGACTGGAGCAAGCGTCCCAGCAAAAATTCAATCGAGAAATAATAGACCTGTTTCGCCTTTTGCTCGGCGTACACTTCGTTCGTACGAATCCAATCTTCACTGACCAAGTCGCGTATCATGTAGGCAATCGTCTGGTATACTTCGTTGAGCGTCAGATCTCTGAGCTCTTTTTCCCACAAGACATGCGCCTTTTCAGTAAATATCTTCTTGAATTCTTCCTTATCCTGCCATTTTTTCATTGTTCTTCTATACCTCTTCTTAAATTACAGTGCATTTTCCGATGCACAGCGGTTTGTCCTTGGTGCCGGACAAAATGGCCTCGGGCTGCACGACGGCGTTCTTGTCGCATACGACGTAGTCGAGCTGGGCGTCGTCGCCGATGACCGTATGCTGCATGATGATGCTGTTGCGGATGACGGCGTTCTTGCCGACCTTGACCTTACGGAACAAGATGGAATTTTCGACGCGGCCTTCGATAATGCAGCCGTTTGCTACGAGAGAATTGCTGACATGCGATTCTTCCATGTACTTAGCCGGCGCTTCGTCTTTGATCTTCGTGTAGATGTGGTGCTGCTTGTCCTTGAGGAACAAGTCGTGCCACGTCTTGGCGTCGAGCAGATCCATGTTGACCTGGAAGTACGAATCGATGGTATCGATCCGCTTCGCATATCCTTGATAATTATAACCGAAAATGCGCAAGCGGTCTACATTGCGCTTCAGCACGTCCGTAATCAGGTAGTTGTACCCCTGCGTATAGGCCTTGCGGATGCAGCTTTCAAAGACCTTGCTGTCGATGAGGACGCCCCGCTGATACAGGTTTTCGCCGGCTGCCAGCGTTTCCCGCGATTCAATGTCCAGGACGCGGTCGTTTTCGCCGATATTCAGGGCGTAGCCGCTGCGGTTAAATTCGTATTTCTGCTTCTGGTAAATGAGGGTGACGTCGGCGTTGTGACGGCGGTGGAAATGGAGCACTTCGTCGTAGTCGATGTTCTGCACCATGTCGCAGCCTGTCAGCAAGATGTACGGCTTATTGCCCCGTTCGACGAACATGAGGTTTTTATAGTAAGCCGGTACGTCGCCTTCTGTAGGATGAACGACGTCTTCTACTTCTTCCGGCAGATAGAACAGGCCGTCGCCTTTGCGTGCCAGGCCCCATTCCTTACCGGAGCGGATGTGGTCTAATACGGAGCGCGACTGGGCCGACAACAAGAGTCCGACCTGCGATACGCCGGCGTTGACCAGATTGGACAGCGTAAAGTCGATGAGGCGGAATTTGCCGCCTACGGGAATGGTCGCCAAGGGCCGTTTTTCATTGAGCTCGCGGAGCGGGCTTTCGTTTCTAAGGTTAATTATTGCAATCATGTTGCTGTTCATATGTTATGCCTCCCCTTTTTTAGCTGCCAGCTTTTCTTCGTTTCTGCCCAATACGGCGATAGAGCCGTCTTCGTTCTGTACGACGGCGCCGTCATGGATGACGCAGCGTTCGCCGATAATCGCCTTGTCGACGACGGCGCCCTTCTTGATGACCGTGCCCGGCAGGATGACGGAATTGCTTACCTTTGCGCCTTTTTCAATCGTCACGTCATAGAAGATGATCGAGTTGATGACGTTGCCCAGGATAGCCGAGCCTTCGGCGACGATAGAGCTCTTGGCGCTGCCTTCGGGTCCTACGAAATGAGGCGGCATGCTCTGGCTGGCAGAATAAATACGCCATGCCGGATTGTTCAGGTCGAGGGGCGGTTCGTCGGCAATGAGGTCCATATTGGCCTGCCACAGGCTGTCGATCGTTCCGACGTCCTTCCAATAGCCTTCAAAGGGATAGGCGTACAGGGGCAGCTTGTCCTTCAGCATAGCGGGAATGACGTTTTTGCCAAAGTCGTGTTCCGATTTTTCATCCTTCGCGTCGGCTTTCAAATAGCTTTCCAATACGTCGCGGTCGAAGATATAAATGCCCATGGAAGCCAGGTTGCTTTCGGGCTTAGCCGGTTTTTCCTGGAATTTGTTGATGCGCATCGTTTCGTCGGCGACCATGATGCCGAAGCGGCTGGCTTCGTCCCAGGGAACGCGGATCGTCGCGATGGTGACTTTCGCCTGATGCTTTTTGTGGAAGGCCAGCATCTTAGCGTAGTCCATAGAATAGATATGGTCGCCCGACAAGATGAGGACGTAGTCGTCTCCGACCATTTCGACGAAATTCAAGTTCTGATAAATGGCGTCGGCCGTGCCGCGGTACCAGTTGGAACCGCCGTCGCTTTCATACGGCGGCAGGATATATGCACCGCCCCGATCGGAATCCAAGTCCCACGAGCTGCCGTTGCCGACGTACCAGTTCAGTTCCAGCGGCTGGTACTGGGTCAGGATGCCGACGGTATTGATGCCGGAGTTGCGGCAGTTACTGAGCGGAAAGTCGATAATGCGGTATTTACCGCCGAACAAGAGTCCGGGCTTGGCCTGATCTTTCGTCAGGACGCCCAGACGGCTCCCTCGCCCGCCAGCCAGAATCATTGCCAGACAATTGGATTTTCTCATATAAAATTCCTCCTCACGTCAAGAAAATCCCAGTCATACTCTGTCAAACGCGCGCGTTATGTCTATATGCTATAGGATTTTCTTTTATAAATATACTTCCGCGAATAGCTATGCATATTTTAAATAATATACGCTAATTATACAACATTTTGCCAAGAAAATTAAGAGTAAATCGCGCTGCAAATTACGTCTTTTTCACAGATATTATTGACTTTTTACGGAAAGATTACCGTTTCGCAACAAAAAACCGCCTCTGCCAAGCAGACGCGGTTCCGTAACTTTTCATGCATATTAAATATTTATAAATTGATAATTTATTCTTTCCCTGCTTGCCAACGACAGGCTTCCTCATGCGAAAGCAATGTGACAGGAAAGGGCAGAGACAGCAGGACGTCCCGCGTCTCCGCCGCCGTATCGGCCGTTGTCCGCACGAAGCCGACGCCAGCTTTTCCATCTATTGCAGTAACGACGCCCAAATACTCGCAGCCCTCAAGAATCCGCGTGAGATACGTCATTTCCTGCGGAGGAATGCGGAAATACACCCATTCTGGCTCAAGCATGGCGTTTCATCTCCCGGCGCATCATAGAATACGCTTCCAACGGCTCGTCTACCGGAACGGCGACGACCTGCTGGGCATGGCGAGCCGCGTCGAGGTCCTGTCCGTCTTCATCGAGAATACGGCTGATAGTGCAGCGAATCAGCTTTCCCTTAGGCTGGAGAAATTCGACGGTCTGTCCGACTTTGAAATGGTTGCGCTGCTCAATCCAGGCCAGCTTCCGCTCTGCATCATACGAGCGGACGAGACCGATGAATTCATGAGTCTGCGTATTGCTTGAATGACTGTACACCTGATCGGCTTCCGTCGGACGAGATACGGAAAAGCCCCGCGTATACGGCCGGTGAGAAATCTTTTCCAATTCCTCTATCCATTCGGGCAGGACGCGGAAATGCTCCGGGTCCCGTTCATACGCGTCGATGGCCTGGCGGTATACCTTGACGACCGTCGCAACGTAATGGACGCTCTTCATGCGGCCTTCTATTTTCAGGCTGCATAACCCAGCGTCGTATAGATCGGGCAGATACGGCAGAAGGCACAGATCCTTGGAATTGAAGATATACGTGCCCCGTTCGTCTTCCAGGACCGGGAAATACTGGCCCGGCCGCTTTTCTTCGACGACGTTGTATTTAAACCGGCAGCACTGGACGCACTGGCCCCGGTTGGAATCGCGGTTTTCCGTAAAGTAATTGCTCAGCAGGCAGCGCCCCGAATAGGAAATGCACATCGCACCGTGCACGAAGCCTTCCAGCTCGACGGGCACCTTGTCGTGAATGGCCTTTACGTCCTTTAAGCTGACCTCGCGGGCCATGACGACGCGCTTTGCGCCGGCATCATGCCAAAACTTCGCCGACGCCCAGTTGGTCACGTTGGCCTGCGTCGAAATATGAACGGGCAAGTCGGGTACGATTTGCCGGGCCAGGCTAAAAATACCGGGGTCGGCAATGAGCACGGCGTCGACATGAATATCCCGCAGGCTGGTCAAGTATTCCGGCAGGCCGTTTAAGTCGGCGTTGTGGGGAAAGATATTGACGGTCACGTGAACCTTCTTCCCCAACTCGTGGGCGTAGCGGACAGCTTCTTCCATTTCTTCCAGGGAAAAATTGTCGCTGAAAGCCCGCAGCCCAAACGACTTGCCGCCTAAATACACGGCGTCGGCCCCGTACAGCAGGGCCATTTTCAATTTATCCATATTGCCGGCCGGAGCCAGCAATTCCATTTTCTGCATGCGTATTATCCTTTCCACCGGGAAACGGTCATGCCGTCTCCGTTTTCAAAAAACACCGATTCAAACCGGCCGTCGTCATAGACCATGTCCAAGAATTCGCGCAGGCGGCCTATGGCCGTGCGGTGCTTATGGGGCACCGTCCCTTCGATGTAAAACATATCATGATAGCTTATATTATCGGCTACGACGACGGCGCCGGGCCGCAGCTTGGCCATGATTTTTGCCAGCTGCCGCGAATACTGGCCCTTCGGGCCGTCGAGGAAAACGAAATCCCACGTCTCGTCCAGCTCGTCGAGGAGGGCCGTGCCGTCTCCTTCGAGGAGGCGTATCATCTCTCCATAGGGCGAGCGGCCGATGAAATCCCGGGCCGCGGCAATCCGTTCCGCATCGATTTCAATTGTCGTAATGCGGCTTTCCGCCGTAAGGCACGAGGCTATCTGCAAGGTCGAGTACCCAATAGCCGCGCCGATTTCCAAGACCGACGACGGACGAGCCGCCGTCACCAGGCCGCGGAATAAGGGCAGCTCGGCGTCGCGCAAAATCGGAACCTGGTGGATTTTGGCATAGGCCTTCATCTCTGCCCACAGCTCCGTCATGGCATATGCTCCTCTACGTTTTTCATGTGCTCTTCGTACGTCGCGGCAAAATAGTTATGGCCGTCTTCATCGGCTACGAAATACAAATACGACGTATGAGGCGCTTTCAGGACGGCGTTCATGCAGTCCATGCCGGGATTGCCGATCGGTCCCGGCGGCAGGCCTTCGTACATATACGTATTATAAGGCGAATCGTAGCGCGTCTCGGCGATGCTGTACGCCGCCTTGTGCGTCCCCATGGCATAGGAAATACTGGCATCGGACTGGAGCTTCATGTGCTTGTCCAGGCGGTTGAGGAATACCGAGGCGATGAGGGGCCGGTCCTTTTCGTACTTCGCTTCCTTTTCAATGAGCGACGCCAAGGTGACGAACTGATAAATAGACAGGTTTTCCTCGTCGATGCCCTTTTTCATTTCCTCTGTCAGATGGTCGTCGAAGTTTTTCAGCATCATCTTGACGATGTCGTCGGCCGTCGCGTTCAGGGGAATAAAATACGTGTCGGGAAAGAGAAATCCCTCTGTCGGGAAGGTTACGTCGCGATGGCTCTTCATATACGGATAGAGATATTCTTCCTTTTTAGCCGCCGCCAGGAAATCCTTTTCGGAAATTTTTCCCATAGCCGCCACTTCCTTGGCAATGCGCCACACCGTGTAGCCCTCGGGAACGACCAGGCGCAGGGCTTCCGACTTGCCGCTGGTCAGCTTTTCCAGGATAGAGTGGACGCTCATAGACGTATCGATGACGTACTCGCCTTCCTTGATATCGCCGGCCTGCCCCGTAGCTACGGCCGCCGCACGGAACAGGAGGGGGCTGGCAATATAGCCCTGTTCACTGAGCATATCGGCTACCTCCGACGCCGTCATGTCGCTGCGAACATGGACGTAGCCTCGTTTTTCCGGCAGGAAAAGATTCGGCGCGCCATAGGCCGCCGCCACGAAGGCCGCAGACAAAAGAAGCGCGCAAAGAACAGCCCCTGCGGCGCGCCGTTTTCGGCGGCCCGGAGCTGTATTGCGTACTTCCTGCGTTTCCTTATGTTCTTTGTTTTTTTCTGAATACTTATTGTTATGTTCCATAGGCAGTATTATACCGCATTACGGCTGTATTGCCAATGGCCCGGAGCCATCGTTCGGACTCTCCATAGCAATGAAGAGTTATCGGCGGTCGCCGCGGCGATGAGGAGGCGCCGGACGATGCTTTTTGCCGTCTTTAAACTTCTGATCTCTCTGTGGCGGCGCGAACAATTCCTTCAGCGTATCTTCAGAAATTCCCGTCCTTTCGGGAAGTTTATGCATAAACCGCCGATGATCCCGCTGCCCTTTCCGTTCAAACCGTTCCATTTCGTCATACAGCTTAAAGGCCTGGTCCTGCGTAATCTTGCCGTCCCGTACCATAGCCTGCACGCGATGCGAAAAATCAAAGGTGCCGTGGAACCCCGGGCCGGCCATACCGATGCGGTGCGGCGGAGGCGGCGGGCCGGGACGCATGTCGGCGGCCGAAGCCTGGCTGTTCGGCATAACCGTCATGACGGCGGCAGCAGCGCCTACTAATGCAAAAGATGCCAATTTTTTACGCCATGTTGTCGTTTTCATATGATTCAGCTCCTTCACTTTCTGTGGTTTCATATGCTTAACTGCTCAGGGAGTATATTCTCCCGTCGCCCATCTGATTCCTATTAAGCCCGTCCGCGGCGAGGCGCATCTTTTTTGTCGCCATGGCCCTTCTGATCGTGCTTGACCGTATCCTTGCCGTTTCTGACGTCGCCCTTCTTAGGCGGCTGCTTTTTCATGACGCCGGGCTTCTTTGCATCCTTCTTTAATTCTTTCTTTATGTCTTTTTTATCGGCCTTGCGGTCTTTTTTGACATCCTTCCGAACGTCCTTACGCACGTCTTTCCGGTCTCCCGGCTTCCGCATGTCGTTATCATGCTTAGGCCCGTCCTTTTGAACGGCTTTGACAGGCAGTCTTCCATGAGTCATATCGGCAGCCGAAACCATAGAATACGGCGCGGCTACGACGACGGCCATGATGCCGGTCATAACAGAGGCTATAATCTTTTTGCGCAGCGAATCTTTTAATTTCATCGTATATCAGCTCCCTTTATTCAAATACCGTTGGTATATGAATAGTATAGCTAATAATTATTACAATTTTGTTACAGCACGATGTCATTGTCGGCACAATGCGGCTCGCCGCGTCCTTCCCCTTTCGATTACTTAGGAGCCCACGTGCGGTTTTTCTGAGCCGCCTCTTCCTTGGCATTCAGCTCCTGGGCCTGCTTTTCCGCCTCATAGGCGGCTTTCGCGTCAGCTTCAGCCTCTTTCAGCCGTTTTTCCAGGGCCGGGTCTACCTTGCCGCCCTTAGCGGCCTTCTTAGCATCTTCCAAGGCTTTTTTGGCATCGTTCAGGATTTTTTCCAGACGGTCCAGCTCTTTCTGCTTCAATTTCTGCCGTTCCCGCCATTCCAAATTGACGTCGGGCTTATCGTGGACGTCCACGTATACTTCAAACAAGCGGTTCCACGGCAAGGTCACGTCGACTGTCCGCGGGTCGACGCCCAAATACGTGCCGGCATAGCGCTGGAGCTGTTCTTTTGTCAGGCTCTGAAGCTCCCTCATGACCGTCGGATAATAGCGCTTCACCGTGCCGGCTTCCAGCTTCTGGTCCATGCGGGAAATATAGTCGCGCACGTTGGCCTGATAGGCCCAGTTGTCCAGATACTGCGTCGTCAGCATGTCGCGGTGCGCTTCCGGCGTCATATACCGCGACAGGACGCCCTGAGACAAGCCGTAGCCGACGGAATTGCTCGCCGTGTTCCAGCCGTTGTACGCCGCCAAACGGTACATCATCTTGTCCTGATATAAGCCGTATACGAGAGTATTGTCCGAACCGTTGGAAAAGGCCATGTCGACGAGGCTGACGGGAATGCCGGCCTTGACGGCCGTTTCTATCTGCGTCAGGAATTCCCGCGTCGACTGCAGCATGATGGGGAAGTTTTCAAAATTCCCCGATTCGCTCGTCGACGACGTAAGGGGCGTGTTCACTGCCAGCAGTAAATCGGGCCGTTCCGTTTCCGTTACCGTCCCGCCAATCGCCTCGATATGAGCGGCAATCGTCTTGCCGATAGCCTGTCCGTCGTAGCTCGGCACGGTCTTTTCGCCGCCGCCCAAGGGATAAATCACCGTGACCTTGGGATGATAGTTCGTAAAATCATTGTTTGCCCGCGTAATGAGCAGCAACCCCAGCTGGTCCGCGCCGGGGAAAGAGCCGAAGGACGTCTTAGGCACGTCGGCGCCGGCCATTTCCAAATACTTCGATTCGAGGGACGACTGGGTATTGACGGAATTATCGTCATGGCCCAGGCTGTAATACTTGAAAATCCCCTTCTTGGCGTCCTGAATGAGGCGGTAATTGATCATCATGTTCTTCTGCCGGCGATTATACCAGTCCTGCAGATATTCCAGAGGAATCCGGCGCATGACGGCAAACCAGCTGCTCCGCTCCTGGGGCGTCAGGTTATCTACGTCCATCTTAGCTTGCAGCGACGCCAGCTGATACATATCCGTTCCCATTTTCAGGTAATAGTCAGGCTCTACGCCCTTGCCGCCGGCCCAAGGGCTGCGCATGACCGTACTGAAAGCGTAAATAGGCACGTTTTTATGAAGCTTATGCAGGTTTTCCACCTTTTCCAGCCGCTCGACGAGTGTTTCCATGTCGAAATTGTGCTTCCGCGAATCGACGAGGCCGCCGTATACCAGAGAATCAATAGATAAGACCATCGCGTCGGCCAGGCCGGCGTTCTCATTGACCCAGCGCAGGAGCCGGTCCGGCGAGCCCTGGAAATTAGATCCGGACAAATATTGCTCCGGCGGCGTGAGAATCGTATATCCTGCGTCTTCCGCCGTGTTGACCGTATACGCCAGATCGACGGGACGATTATCCTGGGGAACGTATAAAATCGTCCGCGCCATCGCCGTCGGCCCGACGCTCATGAGCATGGACAAGACGGCGGCGCCTACGGCTTTTTGCCAACCCTTCAAAAGTACCACTTCCTATCAAATATAATGAAATCATTGTAATGATTATAGCAAACTCCGTTAAAAAATGGAACTCTTCGTCGTCCTGCGCACGCGGGGCAAGTTCCAGTGAAGGCGCACTGCGACTAGCCGCAGGCAGACCGTAAAGGCAAAGCTCAAGGTCGACGCGGCGTATATAGTGAAGCCCCAATAGATGTGGACGGAAAGCAATATGCACGCCCCGGCCAAGGCCGCCGTCGCATAAATTTCCTTTTTCAATACGCCTGGTATCTGCCCGGCCAGCACGTCGCGGACGACGCCTCCGCCTACGGCGGTCAGCACGCCGAGGGTGACGTTCAGCACCCAGTACTGGGGATAGTAATAAAATCCCATGAGCGTCCCCGTGACGGTAAAGGAACCCAGACCGATAGCGTCGCAGACGAGATAGACTGATTCCATTTGATGAACCAGGCGCTGGCGAGACGACACGTTGACGTAGCGGATAAATAAGACGACGGCGACGATGGAAAGGGCGATAATCCAGACGTACAGCGTCGTGCGGAACGCCGACGGCGGCGTATGACCCAGCATCAGGTCGCGGACAATTCCTCCGCCGACAGCCGTCGCAGCCGCCAGGACAAAAATGCCGAATAAATCCATGCGACGGGAAATCGCCACCAGCGCCCCTGACAAGGCGAAGGCCGACGTTCCCAATATATCAAAAACCTGCCACCAAATAGATTGCATATGACACCTCGATTTAGTAAAATAATACAATACATACCTTACCATACTATATTATATAGGGAGAATCAAGACACGTCATGACAAAAGACGAATTTTACATGGGCAAAGCCATAGAAGAAGCGAAAATCGCCGCCGCCGTCGGGGAAATTCCCGTAGGTGCCGTCGTCATTTATCAAAAAAGGGCCATTGCCCGAGCCTACAACCTGCGTGAAACCCTGCCCTGCGCCACGGCCCACGCCGAGCTCCTGGCCATCGAAAAAGCCTGCCGGGCCCTGGGACGCTGGCGGCTTACGGGCTGTACCCTCTACGTCACCGTCGAGCCCTGCCCCATGTGCGCCGGTGCCATCGTCAACAGCCGCCTCGACCGCATCGTCTACGGCTGCGACGATCCAAAGGGCGGCGCCGTCCGCTCCCTGTTTCAAATCGTCGACAATCCGGCTTTAAACCACCGCGTCGAAGTGACGGCCGGCGTCCGGGCCGACGAATGCGCCGCCATCATGCGCGATTTCTTCCGCAGCCGGCGGCGGAAGTAAGCAAAGCACAACTATCTTACATAATTGTTACAGTTTCTGCACAGTCCGTCCCTTCGTATTGAAGGGCCTTCCGGTGAAATGCTATAATAGGCCTACCAATAAGATACATTGCGCTAAAAGGAGGTCCTATCATGAAATATTATCCCGTCAAAGCCTTGGCCGTCGCCGCCCTGCTCATCGGTTCCACGGCCTTTATGTCCCCGTCCTATGCCGCAGCTCCCGAACCGTCGGTCATCCATGTCACGGGCTACGCCCAGCAGGAAGTCGCTCCCGACACGGCCTACGTCACCATCGGCATGGAAACGACAGGAGAAGACGCTCAGCAGGCCCGCACGCAGAACAACGAAGTCATGAGCCAGGTCACGGCGGCTATGAAATCTATGGGCATCGCCCCGGAAAACCTCAAGACCATGGGCTTCTACATGTCGCCGAACTACGACAGCAAGAGCCGCAAGATCGTATCGTACACCGTAACGAATAATCTGCAAATTAAAGTATCCGACCTCGACATGATTCCCCGCATCATCGCCAAGGCGGCCAACCTGAACGCCAACTCTATTCAAGGCATCCGCTTCACCAACGAAAAGACCGAACAGATTAAGGACAACCTGGTCAAGCAGGCCATCATCAACGGCAGACGGCAGGCTGAAGCCGCCGCCCAGGCCGCCGGCATGTCCCTCGGCAAGGTGAAGGAAATCAGCATTTCCGGCCGCTCGCCGTCCTATGAAAACGGATACGCCGGCGCGGCGCTGCGCATGTCTGCAAAAGCCGCCGACTACGCCCCCGTCGAAGCAGGCACGAACACCTTAAGCGAAACGGTCACCATGACATTCTATCTCCAGTAACATATTGACGAACATAAAAACAGCCCGGCACATGCAGTGTCGAGCTGTTTTTCATTTATTCATGATACGACAAAATCGAAAATACTTCTCTGTTCGGATGATCTGACGCTTCGAAATGAAGCGTCCGTGACAGCTCCCGCTCCAATTCGTCCCGCCGCTTTTTATCTTTTAAGACGGCTAATACGTCGGCATGAGCGCAGATGAGCAGGTCGCCCTTTATATGGCGCACGTGAACCATATGGCGCAGGCGGCGGATAATCTGGATCGCCACCGATTCGGGAGAATACAAATATCCCGAGCCGCCGCAGATATCGCAGGGACTGAACTGTACCTGATACAAGCCCTGCCGGGCCTTCTTGCGGGTAATTTCCACCAGATTCAGGGCCGTCATGCCCAGGACGTGGGTTTTCGTGCAGTCCTGGGCCATTTCCCGTTCCAGTATCTGCAGAATTTCATCGCGCCGCACAGGCTGGGCCATGTCGATGAAATCAATGATGATGATGCCGCCGATATCGCGGAGCCGCAGCTGCCGGGCAATTTCCACGGCCGCTTCCTTATTGACGTGAAATATCGTGTCCTGCAGGGTGCCGTTGCCCGTATACTTGCCGCTGTTGACGTCGATGACCGTCAGGGCCTCCGTATGGTCGAAGACCAGCGTGCCTCCCGACGGCAGCGCGACTTCACGAGCCATAAGGTGCCGCAGCTCGTCTTCTAAATTGTAGCATTCAAAAATCGGCTGGTCGCCCTGATACAGCTCGACGCGGCTGCGCCACTGGTCGTCCGTCACGATTTGGCAGATGCGGTCGTAGGCATCCTTGTCGTCGACGATGATTTTTTTTACGTCGGCCGTAAAGTGATCCCGTATCATCCGCATGACCAAATCGGCCTCACGGTACAGGAGCTTGGGCTTTTTCGCCAGCTTATACCGCTGCTGCACGCTGTCCCACGTCCGCAACAGATAGCGGATATCGGCCAGCAATGCCTCTTCCGACACGCCCTTGGCGACGGTACGGATAATCAGGCCCATGCCGGCCGGCTTGATTTTCGCCGTAATATCGCGCAGGCGGTTCCGTTCTTCTTCGTCCCGTATCTTTTTCGACACGCCGACGTAGTCCACCGTCGGCATGAGAACGGCGTATCTCCCGGCCAGGCTGACGTTGGCCGTCACCTTGGCTCCCTTGCTGCCCCGTTCCTCCTTGATGACCTGGACGAGGACGCTCTGGCCGACGGAAATATGGGTCTGCTGAATTTCTTCCTTCGTCGCCGCCCGGGGAAATAAATCGCCCAGATACAAAAAGGCGTTTTTCTTACGGCCGATATTGACAAAGGCCGCCTGCAGGGCCGGCAGGATATTCTGTATGGTTCCCTTGTAAATGTGATTGCCAATGTGCGTCTCGTCGTTCCGCTCGACGGCGAAATCGCGGAGACGACCGTCTTCTATGATAGCCATGCGCGTTTCTTCGGGCATGACGTTTCCTACGATTAGTTTCATCTGCTGTTCCTCACTCTTAAAAGCTATGAAAACATTGTATCATAAAAACTACAGTCAAGCCATATATGCCGCCAGCCCAAGACGGCAATAAAATACCCGCCGACAGCTCGTCGTCGCTGCCTGCGGGTATTTTATTATATGAGATTAAAAGGGAGATCATATCCTCCCCTATAGGGGAGCCATGTTATTTGGCGATAGCGATAATCGCTGCGACGGCGGCTACGCCCAAAGCCCAGTTGGCTTTCTTGTTGGCGTCGTCAGCGTCTTCCTGAGTTTTGCTCTTATGGTCTTTTCTATCGCGATCCCAGTCTCTGTCGCGATGGTCGCGGCGGTCGTCTCGCTGTTCCCAGCCTGGCCGGTCGTGTCTCGGGCCGGCAGCCTGAACGGCAACGGCTCCGCTGAACGTCGTCAGTACCAACGTCGTAACCAACGTCATCTTCAAAATATTCTTTATGCGCTTCATCATCTGTACCACTCCTTTAGCTGCCATTCCAGTGTTTTCCTTTGGTTGATACATATAGTATACAGCACAAATGTTACAATTGTGTGTCATTTCTTTGGCAAGTTATATACTTTTTTCGCATACAAGACCACAAAGCGATATGCCTTATATTCTCTTTTTCGTAATTTCCCGCCGCATTTTCTGCATGTTGTCCTGAAACAGCTCGGCGTCGGCCATGGCGATGCGCGTGTACAGGACGTCGCCGATGGCCATGTGAATGAGGCGCGATGCGCCGGCTTCGGAGGAATAGCGGACTTCGCGGCCCATGCCGCACAGGCACACGTCGGCCAGCTTTGCCAGCGGTGATTTGGCGTGGCTCGTAATAACGACGACAGACGCGCCGCTGTCCTTCGCCACCTGCACGGACTGGAGCAGCTCCTGCGACGCGCCGCTGTGGGAGACGGCGATGACCGCATCGGCCGGCGACAAGAGAGCTGCCGACGTAACCTGCATGTGCGAGTCCGCATAGGCCTGAATGGCCAATCCCAGGCGGAGGTACCGCGTAGCGATGTCCCGGCACACCGTCGCCGAGTTGCCGAAGCCGTACACGGCGACGCGGCGGGCCCGGCGCAGGATACGGGCCGCAGCATCTACGGCGTCGTAGTCCAGCAAGGCCAGCGTATCCTGCAGGCCGTCGCTGATGTTTTGAAACATCTTGGACGCTACGACAGAACAGCGGTCGCCGCTGCGGATGTCGTGAAACTCTTTATTTTCTGCCGCCGACATGCCGGCAATGAGATTCAGCTTCAATTCCTGCAGGCCGCTGAACCCCAGCTTTTTACAAAACCGCGATACGGTAATTTCCGAGCTTTCCGTAGCGTTGGCAATATCGGAAATAGTCTGCTCCATGATTTCTTCCGGCGCAGCGACGATATAATCGGCAATACGGCGCTCTGATTTCGTCAGACCGCCGTATGCGCTGCGCAGCACGGGAAATTGCTGGATTGCTTTTTCATCCATAGGCGCGTCTCCCCTACCTTGCAAATTTTCATAGTATTTCTATGACTCTATTTAATTTTATACTAAAAATGCGTCGATAACAAGTACGCCGAGGAGGCCCATGACGGCGATGATCGTTTCCAGCGCGCACCAGGTACGCACCGTTTCCTTGACGGTCAGGCCGAAGAATTCTTTAAACAGCCAGAAGCCGGGGTCGTTAGGCGGGCTGAAGATGAGGGAGCCTGCGCCCGTAGCCAGCACCATCAGCTCGGGATTGGCCCCGGTAGCCGCGCAAATCGGAGCGGCAATGCCGCCGGCCGTCAAGGCCGCGACGGTAGCCGAGCCGCAGGCTGTACGGATAACGGCAGCCACGAGCCAAGCCAATACTAAGGGGGACAAATCTGCACCGGCGACCAAATCACCGATATAGGTACCGACGCCGCTGTCGATGAGGACCTGCTTGAGCGCACCGCCGCCGCCGACGATGAGGAGGATCATGGCGATAGCCAAGACAGCGTCCTGGACGATTTTCATGACTTCATCCATCTTCTTGCCGCGGCCCAGGCCGAAGGTGTAAATGGCGATGGCCACAGCGATGGTCAGGGCCATGTCCGGCTGGCCGAGGAAGGTCAGGATATGGCGCGCTCCCGAAGCTTCGGGCAGGGCCAATTTCGCAATAGCCGATGCAGCCATGAGGACGACGGGCACGAGAGCGGTGAAAACGGAAACGCCGAATCCGGGCATTTCATCGTCCTTAAAGATTTTAGGATTGTACAATCCCTTAGGAATTTCCGGGTTAATATCCTTCGTCAAATTGTAATACAGCGGGCCGGCGACGATAGCCGTCGGGATGGCGATAATCGCGCCGTATACGAGGGTCGTGCCGATATCGGCGTTATAGATGATGGCGATAGCCGTCGGGCCGGGATGGGGCGGCAGGAAGCCGTGCGTGACCGACAAGGCCGCGGCCATCGGGATGCCTACTTCGAGAAGGGGAATCTTCGCTTCTGCAGCGATGGTGAATACAAGGGGAATCAAGAGGACGAAGCCGATTTCATAGAACAGGGCGATGCCGACGATGAAGCCCGTCAGGCAGACGGCCCATTTTACCTTTTCCCGGCCGAAGACGTTGATGAGCGTCGTGGCGATGCGCTGTGCGCCGCCGCTTTCGGCCATGAGCTTACCCAGCATAGCGCCGAAGGAAACGACGATAGCCAGGCCGCCGAGGGTTCCGCCCAAGCCCTTTTCAATAGTCGGGATCAGCTTGTCGATAGGCATTCCTTCGGCCAGGCCGACGAGACCGGCGACGACCAGAAGGGCCAGGAAGCTGTTCAGCTTGACTCTGACGATGAGGAAAAACAGTACGAGAATACCGATGGCAAGTATGACTAGCGGCATGAGTATGACCTCCTTCTATTATTTCGTATAATGTTCCTTCCACTGATGATGGAACGTGCCTTCTTTATCTACGCGCTTAAACGTATGGGCGCCGAAGTAGTCGCGCAGGGCCTGAATGAGGTTGGCGCCGACGCGGGGGCTGCTGTAAGCGTCGATGTATTCCATCGCGTTGGCGTAAGCCGGTACGGGAATACCTTCGCTGACAGCCAGGCAGACGATCTTGCGCAGGCTGGCCTGGTTGGCGTTGATCTTGTCGAGGAAGAATTCGTCGAACATGAGGTTTTCCAAATTCGGGTTCTTTTCGTAGGCTTCGGTAATCTTGTTCAGGAACTCAGCCTGAATGATGCAGCCGGCCCGGAAAATAGACGCGATGCTGCCGTAGTCGAGGTTCCAGCCGTATGTTTCCGAGGCGCTGCGGTACAGCGAGAAGCCTTGGGCGTAGGCGACGATTTTCGCCGTGTACAAGCTCTGGCGGACGGCTTCGATAAAGGCCTCCCCTTCCTGCTTCGTAAGAGCCGGCTTATGGATGACTTCCTGCGCCACCTTGCGGCCCGGCTGGTTGGACATGACGCGGGCGTTGCAGGCCGCCGTAATCATGGAAATGTCTACGCCCTGCTTCATCGATTCGATGCTCGTCCAGCGGCCCGTGCCCTTCTGGCCGGCAGCGTCGACGATGTAGTCTACGACCTGTCCGCCTGCTTCGTCGTCTTCTGCGAAGATATCGGCGGCAATGCCGATGAGGAAGCTCTTGAGCTCGCCCTGATTCCATTGGTGGAAAATTTCCGAAATCTTGGCGTTGTCGTAGCCGCCGACGTATTTCAAGAGCAGGTACGCTTCGGAAATGAGCTGCATATCGGCGTATTCGATGCCGTTGTGGACCATCTTGACGTAGTGGCCTGCACCGTCTTCGCCGATGTAGGTGCAGCACGGCTTGCCGTCGGCAGCCTTGGCGGCGATGGCTTCATAGACCGGCTGGATTTCCGGATATGTGTCCTTGTTGCCGCCGGGCATGATGGACGGGCCGCGGCGGGCGCCGTTTTCGCCGCCGGAAATGCCCATGCCGTAGAAGTGGATGCCTGCTTCGCTGCAGCGATCATAGCGACGGCGCGTGTCGCCGAAGTACGAGTTGCCGCCGTCGATGATGATGTCGCCGGCATCGAGGATGGGAATAAGCTGTTCAATCATGCTGTCTACAGGCGCGCCAGCCATGATCATGAGCATGATCTTGCGGGGCTTTTTCAGGGAGCCGATAAATTCCTTCAAGTCGTAGTAGCCTTTGATGTTGTCATGAGGCCGTTCCGTTACAAATTTTTCCGTCAAGTCCGGCGTGTAGTTGTATACCGATACGGCAAAGCCGTGGTCGGCCATATTGAGGGCCAGATTGCTGCCCATGACAGCCATGCCTACGACGCCGATATCCCGTAATTCCATAATCATCTATCTCCTCTCTGCTTCCTTATATTTTCTTCTGATATTCCGTAATATCGGAAAATTCAGTCTGTAAGTTGTGATACAAGCGGACGAAAATATCATACAATTCGTCGTATACTTCGCGGTTTTCATCCTGCGGCGTGTAAATGCGGCGCGGATGGACGAGGTGGGCCGTATCGGCGATGCTCTTCATCTTGCCGCTGGAAATGAAGCCCAGTACGGCAGCGCCGAATGCCGCGCCTTCGCTGTTGTCCGGCAAGGTAATGGGCTGATTGAGAACATCCGACAGGATTTGAATCCACAATCTCGATTTCGTAAAGCTGCCGCTGACGCGGATATCCTTTACATCTCCGAATTCCTTCAAGGCCTGCATGACGCTGTTCAGGCTGTAGCAGATACCTTCCATGACAGCCCGGATCATGTGGGACCGGCTGTGGTTGAGGGAGAAACCGAAGAACATGCCCCGCAGCTCCGAATTCCAGTACGGAGCCCGTTCGCCCGTAAAGTACGGCAGGCAGATGAGGCCGTCGGCGCCGGCGTCGACGTGTTCCGCCTTCATGGTCATGAGGTCGTACGGGTCGATGTCCAGGTTTTCCAGGGCGCTGCCGCCGTAATGGCAGATCTTGTCGCGGACCCAGCGGAGGATCATGCCGCCGTTGTTGATAGCCCCGCCGGCTACCCACATGTCGTCGGTCAGGTTGTAGCACCACGTGCGCATCTGCGGGTCGGTCATCGGTTTCTTCGTCAGCATGCGCAATGCGCCGCTCGTGCCGATGGTGCCGCTGAGCTGGCCCGGTTCGACTGCGCCGATGCCGACGTTGACCAGTACGCCGTCCGTCGCGCCGATGACGACGGGAAGCCCCTTGGGCAGATGCATGGCTGCCGCCGCTTCGTCGGTCAGCGGATGGCTGTACGTCGTCGATACGACGGGAGGCATGTAGTCCTTCGTCACGCCGGCGTAAGCCAGGATTTCATCGTCCCAGTCCAGCGTATGCTCGTTGTACATGCCGCTCGTGCTGGCCGCCGACTTATCGATGACCCATTGGCCCGTCATGTTGTAGAAAATATAATCCTTTAAAGACCCTACGTACTTCATCTGCTTGAACAATTCCGGCTGATTTTCCCGCAGCCAGATGATTTTCGCCAGAGGATAGCAGGCGTGAATAGGGCAGCCTGTCCGTTCGTAGAAAGACCGGCACAGTTCGGGATTTTTCTTCATTTCCCGCACGATGCCCGTGCTGCGGCTGTCGGCCCAGGTCTGCATGTCCATGAGAGGTTCCTTCATATCGTCCAGACCGGCGAAGCTGTGCATCACCGTGCTCAGGGCTACGCCTGCCAGCTCCTTGTTCTTGTAGCGGAGCTGGTCCGCCGTCTTGCGCACGACCTGTTCGATAGCTTCATAAATTTGCAGCGGACTTTCTTCCGCCCAGTCCGGATGAGGCGTCAGCAGCGGATAAAACGCTTCGGAAGAGCAGACGTTCGTCCCTTCTTCCGTGTAGGCGATAGCCCGCACGCCTGTCGTCCCTACGTCGACGCCAATCCAAACTTCCTGATTTGCCGAATCCATTGGCATATGTCATCCCGTCCTTTCAATACATTTCCCTTCGTCATGTAAGAATACTGTAAAACCTTGGTAAACCTTGTTTGTACCTTTATTATACTCATTCGTTAGTAAAATGCAATAGTCTTTTCATTTTATTTTTAATTTTATGATATATTTATATCATAAAAACTGCCGTACCTATGTGCCGCTTACATAGTATATACGAGCTATCCAATTAAAATAGGCCCTTTCTGTTGATGTGTTCGTGCACAGAATAATGACCTATATGCTACGTGAAATTTTTCTCAAATAAATCCACCTGTATGACATGTTTCATACAAAAAAAGACGCCTGCCTGCGCAAGCGCCTTGTCGTCCTACTCTTATATACACATTATACAGTTTTCCATACCATCAAATGGTCCTCAAAGGCATAGGTCATCTCGCCCGTATCGCGGAGCCACGACAAGTACGAGCGAATCGTGCTGCCTACCAGGACGTACTGCTCTATCGTCATGACCAGCTGATACCGGTCGAATACCTTCTGCAGGATGTGCTCAAATATCATCGGTTCCTGGCACAGCGACAGGAGATAGGCCTTGATTTCATATATCTTGTCCCGATTGGCCTGCACGAGCTTCTGCATATCCTCCTTCGAGCCGGCCGCCGCGTGAGACGGCACAAAGACGTCCCCCTCCATAGCCTCCACGGCGTCGAGGGTCTTCAAATAGGCCGCTACGTCGTAAATGAAGGACACGGCATATTTATCGAGGTTTTCTATGCTGCTGAGGCAGTCGGCCAGAAAGACCGTGTTGTCCGGCGTGCGGAAGCCTACCATGTCGAAAAAATGGCCCGGCAGAGGAATTACTTCAATGTCCTTAGGGAAATCGGCGTCGGAAAAGTCGACGGCGTCGCTGGCCGCCGCCAGCAAAAACTTGTGGCGCAAATCCTTGCAAGGGTAACCGCCGTACAAGAAGGACGTTTCCAAAATAGGATACTTCGTAAAGGCCGTTTCAATACCGCCGGCAAAGACCTTGCATTTCCGCTGGCGCTGCAGATAATCATTGCCGCCGATGTGGTCGGCATTGGAATGAGTATTCAAAATCCCCTTCAGCGTCCAGCCCTTTTCGTCGAGAAGCTTGCGGATCTTCCTCCCCGCGTCCTTGTCGTTGCCGCTGTCAATCAAATACACGTCCGTCCCGTCGGCAACATACACGCCGATTTTCGCCGGACTCTCGATATAATAGGTCTTCTCATTGACCTGCACCAATTCAAACATCCTGCATTCCTCCCTGCGCCGCATCGTTTACACGGCGAATGTATATACACATTATACCATAAAAATCTAATGTGATATTGCATATATCTTACGATTCAGCCGTCATATGTATTTTAATTTCTTAAATAATCCTGACAAGCAAATACAAGAAATTCACCTCTATAATTCATCGTATCATCCGCTCCATATAGTTGCATTATCCCCTTGATTTTATCCTCACAAACATAGTACAATGTACTAAAGAGAGGTGAGCAGCATGGCATTTTCTATCCGATTAACAGAAGAAGAACGCAAACTGGCAGACAGCTACGCAAAACTCCACTCCATGACGGTTGGGGAAGCATTTAAACGGGCCCTGTTCGACCGCATTGACGAAGAATATGACCGTTCCGTGTATGAAGAAGCATATAACGAATACGTCAAAAACGGTAAAAAAAGCCGTCCTATTGCCGATTTATGGAAGGAGACAGGGCTTTGACATATGCTGTAGAAACGACGTCCCGATTTGACAAAGAGTTCAAAAAGCTGGACAAATACACCCAACGCATGCTGAAAGCATGGATTGTAAAAAATTTGGTAGACTGCGAAAATCCACGAATACACGGAAAAAGTCTGACGGCCAATCGTAAAGGACAATGGCGCTACCGTATTGGCGACTATCGGCTTATTTGCCACATACAAGATGATAAACTAATAATTCTTGCCCTTACCATTGGACACCGCCGCGACGTATATCACGAGTAATTCCATCCAAAGCCTGTTTATCATGAATGATCATTAGATAACGAATGCCAGACTGGCATATCAAAAGGCGGCCCTATGCAGAAACTTACGTTTTCTCCATGGGGCCGCCTTTTTAATTTGAGTTATACTTATAAAGAAGATACAAACGTAGAAAAATCGTATATCAATCACTACAATGCAAAAAAAGAACCGCACTGCCAAGCCTTACAGATGGCTTAACAGCGCGGTTCTTGTCTGGCGGAGCGGGTGGGATTCGAACCCACGAGACCTTTCGGCCTAACTGATTTCGAGTTGGATTTTATGAAATTCCACTACTTTCCAAAGTTATCCCATAGCGCATAGTTAAGCCATCGGCGCCGATACACCGCATGAATGCTCGATGCATGATTTTGGCATTTGGGGTAGATTTTAGGGTAGAAAAATACAATTACATAAGTCTTTGTGCAAAAAACACCTTTGCATGTTTCTATTTTCCCGACAGTCAAAAAAAAATAAGGCGCGTACCGGGAACTATCCATTCCCAAGTACGTGCCTTATTTTTGTCTGCACTGTTTTATGTAGGATAATCGTATGCTGCCAAGTGGCAGCGGTGTCGCCGGTTACTGCTGCGACAAGGCAGCGGTTTCCGCTTCGTCGGCCTTATCCAGCACCTTGACGATGACTTTCTTTGCAAAAGACCAGATCAATTTAATACCGCCGTTGATCAGCAGCTTATTCCTGATTTTGACCCATGTCGACGCGGAAGCGTCGGCTTCGGCGGTCTGCTCGGCCGCAAAGTCGGCGATGGCGTCGTCGACGGCCGGGATGATGCTGTTTACAACGACATCTTTAATCTGGCCCTTGAATTCCCCCAGAATATCCAATACAACCTCTTTGATGATATCTTTCAAGTCTTCCCCGTTCATAATTTATCCAGCTCCTTTTCGATGCGATTGACGACGGATTTGTCGGCGCCGTCCAGTAAATTGATGTAGGCCTGATTCCGGGCCTTGACCCATGCTGATTCCGTGCTGTCGATTTCAGCAATCAGCCGGGCCTGCAATTCCTTCTTTCGGTCGTCCAGTTTTGACTTGATTAAGGACGACACAAGAGACTTTAACAAGCTCATGATCGCGGTGCTCACCCCCTTTCATTGTCTGCGGCAGATAAAAGGGATCACCTCCTCATTTAAACGTCTTTCAAAAGGCCCTGCGCGCGGTAGAAATTTGCATTCCCCCGTAGCTCATCGCCGCCGCTCCAGCGGGGCGAGCCTTCACGCAGGACGAGCAAGTCCCAGCGTTCGACGGTCGCATCCGGGCCGTACGGATCATGGCACCACAGACCGTCCTTGTTGTCGGCAGCTTCGGCGTGCGTCATGACGCGCTGTAAATCAATCGTCAAATCCAACGCGTCGGCCAATACGCAGACAACCTGCGCAATGGCGTTCAGCTGGGCATCTGTCGGCGGATATGCCCCCAAACGGTACTCGTCGACGGCATCTAAGGCGCAGCATAACGTGATAGCGACGCTGCCAGTATTCCGCATGTACGTTGCTTCCTTTATCATGGCCAAGTTGTCCGTCGTGACCCAGACGCGGCCGTCGCCGTCAATATTGACGTGATAATCCGCAAACTTGGTGTAGTAATCTCCGCCGGTCCAATGGCAATACAGTTTGACATCGCGGCCCATGTTTCGCGCTGCCGTCCACAAATCATTGTAGGCTGCCCTGGCCATGTTTTTTAGTTCCTGTAAAGTTACCTCGCGCATCATATTACATCACAATCCCCTTCACTGCTTTTTCTTCGCTACCAAACAAATAAACGCACCAGTCTTCGGCCAGCAAATCCGTCTGACTTGCCAGCCATGGCACCACTTCGCCGGTAGCTGTCTTCATGGCGATAAATCCGCCATACAGCACCTTTCCACCTTCTCCGGCCAAGTGCTTACCTGCGTCTGTTTTTGGCTCATGATAGGCCGACGGAACATAATAAATGAACATTCCTTTTCCATTCCAGCCTATCCGGCTAACCTTGCCGCCAGATTTTAATACTTCCAGTGCCGCACTGAAATCTAAGCATCCTTCATACATCATCATTTCCGCTCTCCCTTCTCTTCCTTTTCGCTGGCGAGCTGTTCAAGCGTCTCTCTCAATTTTTTCGGGATAGGAAGCCCGGCCTTCCCGGCATTTTCCAGTATGGACAGGCCTTCGTTTGCAATGAAGAACCATACGACAAACGGCTGCGTCAATGTCGACTGACCCAGGGCCATATCCAGCTCGTGAGACAAGGCTACAAGGCAAAGAATGACCATCTTTTTGCAAAATCCGGCGAATCCCTTCTTGCTGTTGAGCTTCATATTGGGATTAATATAAGCCGCTGCTATGCCGGTAATGTAGTCTATGGCCATGATGACGACCAGTGCCTCGTGAATATCGCTCCATCCCGTAAAATGCGTAATCAATGCTCCCGCCGCCGACGCCACCGCCCCCCATTCTATTTCTGTCTGGACTGGAATCAGGCTCCGCATCCAGCCGAGCAGGGCCGTCATCATGTCGCAACCTTATTATCAGTTCTATCCCCTTCAGTAGCACTATTGGGCTCCGGAAGCGGCTGGGAACGAGGACATTCCGGATTTGTGCAGAGCTCATACAAAAGCCCTTCTTGTTGTTTCATTGGGCGTCCACACAAAAAGCATTTTTTGGTTGTTTCCATTACAGCTCACTCCTTTTCTGAACATATTCAGCTTGTAAAGCCTGCCGTTCCTGCCGTAGCTGATCGGCGTACTCTTCGTCTTGATCCACCGTAGCCGCGACAATAATTGACGATTTATTTTCATCTAACTTTGCAGCATATTCATTATCCAACGCAGATAGCTTTGCCGCTTGCGCCTCTTCCGGCGTAGGAACATATGGCGGTTTAGGGATATATGTTCCATCATTTTGGCGGATATACGGCTGATTATCAGCGTTATTTCCTAATAAATTCATATAATCCGCCGTGCTAACCTCAATAAATCCCTGTTCTTTATATTTGGCAATATCTGTCTCACTCATAAATGCAGCGTCGTGCGTTTCTCCTCTATTGCCGTCCGCATCAAACTTAATTAAATAATCTGCTTTTGCCATGTTGTCGCCTCCTGTGTAATATGGGGGTAAAAAGGTGGTAATGGTATGAGAAAACCAAATGGATATGGAAGCATCAAAAAATTATCCGGCAACCGGCGGCGGCCGTTTGTTTTTGTAGTGACCGAAAACGGCAGGCAAAAACCTGTTGAATATTTTTGTACTCAAATCGAAGCTGAAATTTATGCTGCTGATTATAATAAGATCCATGCGAACCGCTCCCTTCCTGGGCACAAAATGACGTTTGCCGAGCTATATTACAGGTGGCTGCCGACCCATATCGATGATACGGCCCCGGCAGAATCAACTATCTGCGGCTATAAAAATGCTTTTGCACACTGCCAACCGTTACACACACAGGTATTTACGGACCTCAGATACGTAGACTACCAGCGTATCATCGACACCATGCGCCGACGCGGCCTATCATACAGCAGCGTCAAAAAAGTCCGCTCGCTGATCAGCCTTGTGTCAAAATATGCGGCCAAAATTGAAGCCGCAGATAAAAACTATGCCGATTTGCTTACTCTCGGAAAAAATAAGCCTGTCCGGCCGCATAAAGTTTTCAGCCGTCAAAAAATAAACCGACTATGGACACACGCTGATGCGTCCGGCGTCGATACGGTCCTTATTCTCATGTATACCGGCATGCGTTGCAGCGAGATGCTTAATTTAGACAAGTCCGACGTCAACCTGCGTCAACAATACATACGTATTACAAAAAGCAAGACTGCTGCGGGGCTGCGTATCATCCCCATCCATAGCCGTATACTGCCGCTTGTGCAGGCCCGTATGATATTGCCAGGGAAGACGCTTATCGCCGACGCAGACGGGCAGCCGTACAACTATGGCCGGTACAGTACTGTTTGGGGGCATGTTATGTCACTGATCCACGCCAGCGGACACACGACGCATGACTGCCGCCACACTGTCGCAACCCTGCTAGATAATGCAGGTGCCAACGAAAACGCAAAGCGTCGAATCCTCGGACATGCAGACGGCGATATTACTGACCGTGTGTATACTCATAAAGGACTTCGGCAACTACGAAAAGCCATACAATTACTTAAATAGTTGTTACTCTTGCGTTGCGGATTTGCAGATATACCGCATGTAAGCTTATATTCTCAATATCTAACAGCCGTTACTGTTGATACTAAAAAATACAGCCGTATCAGCTGATATTTTCGATTTTTTATCATGACAATATCAGCTCATATAGCTGTATTTTCTTATTGGTAAATTGCAAGTTGAATTTGAACAACCATAATCAGGAAACACACTCACTAGCATAAACTTCATCGAGGAATGCATCAAATAGCTCTGACGGCGTATGGTAGCCCAAAACACGCCG